>DBFCNY010000136.1:0-2487 GCA_048298285.1 Collinsella sp. | reverse complement strand
GATTTACTTGATGCCGGCGGCGACCATGCAGTCCAAAACCAGGGTCAGTACCACAAACACGGCGGCCACCCACAAAAAGATGCTATCCTTTAAGTACAAAAAGAAAGGGTGAGACCAATGTACAGTGAGGATACCCCCGAGCCATGGCGGCACGGGGAAGACGGCTGCAAGGGATCTGAGAAAAACACTCCAATGTTCCCCGCATCATGAGAACCGCGCAACGGTGCATTGCATAGCAGAGAGCACCCCAGCACAGGAAAGATCTTGTATGCCGTGACTCCGCAGAAAGAGAGGTAGCCAATGATGTTAGATATTAAGAACCATGGATGACCCTTGGCCGTGAAACGCAGGAGATCGGCCAAGGGTCATCGTTGTTTTTGATAAGCGTTATGTGCAGCGGCTTTCGAGCCGCCGTTTTTTTGCCCTAAGCTGGATGCGCTTTGCGTTGTCAATTGGCGCGCCCCTGCTCAGTCATTCCCCTTGCCGGTGGAGCGGAGCATCACATCGTGATAGCCGCCCTCGACGATGCTGGTGGCGGAGACGAGCGTGAGCTTCGCGTTCTTCTGAAGATCGGGGATCGTGGTCACGCCGCAGTTGCACATGGTGGATTTGACCTTATAAAGGCTACGCGCGACATTATCCTGCAAAGAGCCTGCGTAGGTGACATAGGAATCCACGCCCTCCTCAAAGGCAAGACCCGTCTTGCCGCCGAGGTCGTAGCGCTGCCAGTTGCGCGCGCGGTTCGAGCCCTCGCCCCAGTATTCCTTGACATACACGCCGTTGACAAGGAGCTTATTCGTGGGCGATTCGTCAAAGCGGGCGAAGTAGCGGCCGAGCATCAGAAAGTCCGCGCCCATGGCGAGGGCGAGCGTCATGTGATAGTCGTGGACGATGCCGCCGTCGGAGCAGATGGGAACATAGACGCCCGTTTCGCGGAAATATTCGTCGCGCGCGGCGGAGACCTCGATGAGAGAGGTCGCCTGACCGCGGCCGATGCCCTTGGTCTCGCGCGTGATGCAGATGGAGCCGCCGCCGATGCCGACCTTGACAAAGTCTGCGCCGCACTCGGCGAGGAAGCGGAAGCCGTCGCGGTCGACCACATTACCCGCGCCGATCTTCACGGTATTGCCGTAGTTCTCACGCACGAAGTCAATGACCTTCTTCTGCCAGACAGAGTAGCCCTCGGACGAGTCAATGCAGAGAATATCCGCGCCCGCCTCAACGAGCGCGGGGATGCGCTCGTGGTAGTCGCGGGAGTTGATGCCCGCGCCGACCAGATAGCGCTTCTGCGCGTCCTGGAGGGCGAGGGGGTGCTCCTTGTGCTCGGCGTAGTCCTTGCGGAAAACGAAGTAGCGCAGGCAGTCGTTCTCATCCACAATGGGCAGGGCGTTGAGCTTGTGCTCCCAAATGATATCGTTGGCCTCCTTGAGCGTGGTGGAGGAGGGAGCAGTGATGAGCTTTTCGCGCGGCGTCATAAAATCGCGCACCTTGAGGTCTGTGCTCATGCGGCTGACGCGGTAGTCACGGCTCGTGACGATGCCGAGGAGTTTCCCGTTGGGCATGGCGTCCTCAGTGATGGCGACGGTGGAGAAGCCGTTTTTCTCCTTGAGCGCGAGCACATCGGCCAGCGTGTGCTCAGGCGTGAGATTCGAGGCGCTGACGACGAAGCCCGCCTTGCTGTTCTTCACGCGGCGCACCATCTCCGCCTCGCTTTCGATGGACTGCGAGCCGAAGATGAACGAAAGCCCGCCCTCCTTGGCAAGCGCGACGGCGAGCGTGTCGTTCGACACCGACTGCATGATCGCCGAGACCATCGGGATATTCAGGCTGATGGGGCAGTCCTCCTGCCCCTTGCGGTATTTGACCAGCGGCGTTTTGAGCGAAACGCGGTCGGGCACGCACTCCTCCGAGGTGTAGCCCGGTACGAGCAGGTACTCGCTGAAGGTATGAGACGGATCGGGATAGTAATAGGCCATGACTTGCCCTCCTATTTTTTGAAGTAACGCACCGCCGAGGCGAACAGGTGCATATCGTAAGTCCCCGGCACGTTTCGGTAAAGCGCGGGGCCGATGCGCTCGCTGTGCCCCATTTTGCCAAACACCCGCCCGTCGGGGGAGGTGATGCCCTCGATGGCGCAGACGGAGCCGTTGGGATTGAAAGCAGTATCCATTGTAGCATATCCGTCAAGGCCTGCATACTGCGTGGCAATCTGGCCGTTTGCGGCAAGCTGTTCGATCAGCTCCTGCGAGGCGAGAAAACGCCCCTCGCCGTGCGAAATGGGAACGGTGTAAATATCTCCCACCTCTGTTCCCGCAAGCCACGGAGATCGCGTCGAGCACACGCGCGTGCGCACGAGCTTGGACTGGTGGCGGCCGATGACATTGTAGGTGAGTGTCGGGAAGGACTCGTCGGTATCCATGATCCTTCCGTAGGGCACGAGGCCAAGCTTAATGAGCGCCTGGAAGCCGTTGCAGATGCCGAGCATCA
>DBFCNY010000135.1:0-2685 GCA_048298285.1 Collinsella sp. | reverse complement strand
GCAGCGGCAGCGGCATCGTCAAGGATCTCCTTATCGACGGTGGGAACATCCTTCTTGGGGATGACGTTCATGTTGGTCTTGCCGTCAATCACGGCGTACACGGGCGCCGAGAAAGCATCGGTCGAATTATCGGTAGCCGTGCTATCCACCGTGTTAGTGAGGAACAACCAGTAACCAGCACCGAGCCCGATGAGGGACGGGGTTCCTGCGCTCGTCGTCTTCCAATCGAAACCACTGCCATTCAGATTAGCGGCGATCATGCTCAGGACGTTGTTATTTGCCACTTGCTCATTGTTTCCAGTCACACCGTGATTGTTGCTCAACCAGTCGGCAGCATCCTGAGCATTCTTGCTGGTATAAGTACCCTTACTATTAGCCACACTCCAGTCGTTAATTGCTCTTACGACGGCTTCCTGAATGGCATTTTTCTGCACATCATTAGCACCTGCCCATTTAATATTCTTGACGTTAGTGCCATTCACGTCGGCCGTAAAAATCTGGATGCCCTTGTAAGTCGTAGTCGAAGAATACGTATCGTCGTTGAACGTCACGGCCGAGCCGCCATCAGCCGCAAACGCCATCGTGACCGGGGCCATGACGCCGCCGAAGCTCAGCGCTGCTGTGAGGCCGGCGGTTACTGCCAGGCGTGCGATGTTCTTGTTCATGCTCATCTTCTTTTCCTCCGTTTTCCGGTTAGTTCTCATTCGATCGGTCATCATCTGTCTGTGTCTTAGCATCTACTTCGCTACGTCTCGCCCCGCTCTCTGTGGGGCTGCCAGCTACTCTTTATGGCTGCCACCTCCCCGCTTGACCAGGAGCGCGACCACGATGAGCGCGGCTCCGGCGACCGCTGCGGCGGCCGCGGCGTACATTGCCATATCGCCTGTCGAGGGCATGAAGCCTCCGGTGATAGTGCTAGGGGGCGTGCCGGTGGGCGTGTTGATGAGCGACGCCTCCAGGCTGCCCGTCGACCCGTCCGCGCTGTCGGCGCGCAGGGGCGACTCGGCGGTGATGGCGAGCTTGGGCTTGGCGGCGGCAACCTGGTCGACGTCCAGGCCCTCGGCCTTGACTGTCACGGAGCGCGTGCCCTCAAAGGCGGTGTAGCCCTTGGGCGCCTTGAGCTCGCGGACCTCCAGCTTGCCCGAGTCCACGCCCGAGACGGCCACGCGGCCGTCCTCGCCCGTGGTGACGGTGGCCTTGCCATCCGCAGCCCACGTACCGTCGGCCGCCAGCGTGCGGCCGCGGTCGTCGGCGATGCTCAGGACCGCCCCGGCAAGCGGCTTGTCGCCGTCGCTGCCGCGCTTGGTGAGCGCGAGATCCCAGGTGTAGGCGCACGCGTCGTCGCTCGGCGTGCAGGTGAAGCCGGCGTCGCCGGACTGGTCGGCAAAGGGAGAACGCGGGTAGCGCAGGTACACCTCGTTGGGGTTGCCCTTCGCGATGCCGTGGTTGCACGCGCTGTTGAGCGGTGCGTTGTACACGGCGACCACGCGGGCACCCGCGGTGAAGGCGTCGGCCCCGCCGAGCGCGGCGATGAGGTCGCCGGTGCGCACGGTGAAGGTCTTGCCGTCGGCCGCTACCTTGGTGGCGCACTGGGCCGTGATGTCGGTCCAGCCCTTCGCGGGTTCGGTGCCGGCGCGGCCGTCCTTGCCGGCCGAGACGGCGTCAAAGCCGCCGTCCGCGCCCGCCGCCACGTACACGCGCATGCTCGCGGCGACCTTGGAGGGGTCGAGCCCCGCGCTCATGGTGTCGACGAACCGCACCGTATAGGTGTCGTAGGCGGTGAGCCCCGCGGGAACCGTGGCAGAGAGGCGCCAGTACAGGTCGTCGGCGACCGCGGCGTCGGCGGCCTTGCCCCATGCAGCGGTGCTGTCCTCCAGCACGTGCTTGGCCACCTTGGGGGTCGCCGCCTTGGGCTTGACGGTGACGGCGCTGCCGCCGACCAGGGCCATGATCGGCGCGGTGCCGGCCTCGCCCTCGGCGATGGCATCGTCGTCGGCGACGATGAGCCAGTAACCGCAGGGCAGTTCGGCCGCCGTGCCCGCGTTAAGGGCCACGGACACAGCGCCAGAGCTCTGGAGGGAACGAGCGAGCTGTGCGCTCAGCGCGCTCGTAAGGTGGGAATCGACGTTGAGCCACTCGGCAGCTTCCTGCGCGGTGGTCTGGGACTTGGGCATGCCGGCGCTGTGCAGCACAGGCAGGACAGCGTCGCGCGCGGCGTCGTTTGCCCAAGCGAGGTCGGTGGCGATCTTAGCGTCGCTGTCACCGTCGACGACGTCGGCGCTAAAGATCTGGTAGGCATCGTAGCTGCTCGCCACGGCGCCGCTCACCGTGATGGAACCTTTCGAGGTCGGCGCGGCCTGCGCGGAAGCGGGGAACACAGCCGCGCAGGTACCGATCAAGAGGGCAAGCAGCGCAAACAAGATCGGGAAGGAGCTAACATTCTTATTCACGACGCTCACCCCCCTTCGCATTCGCCTTGCGACGAATGTGCATCCAGGCCGCAGCAGCGCAAAGCACCGCCGCGCCGGCAAGGTACGTCAGAGTGACGCCCGACATACCAGAAAGGGGCAATGAGGTGGAGTAGGTGTTGGTGAAGGTGGGGGTGGACTCGGGAAACTCGTGGCCCTCGTTCTCGGCGCTTACCCACTTACCGCCGTCAAAGGTCCCCCTCATGTAGGTCACCTT
>DBFCNY010000134.1:0-3176 GCA_048298285.1 Collinsella sp. | reverse complement strand
CGTTTCTTCTCTCTGCAGAAGACCATCGACGTCATTGGCAAGGCGAGCCCGCGCCAGAAGATCTTCATCGTGGCCGAAACACCGGAAGACGTGCTTACGCTCGTCAAGGGCGGTGTGCCTATAAAGAAGGTAAACATCGGCAACATGCACATGTCGGAAGGAAAGCGCCAAGTCGCCACCTCCGTCGCAGTTAACGACGAGGATGTCGCTGCGTTTAAAGAGCTGCAGGAATTGGGGGTGGAGTTGGAGATCAGGCGCGTTCCGAGCACGCCTGTTGAGGACACGAGCAAGCTCTTCTCGTAATCCTCGTGATCCACGTTGTCAGGAGTGAAACCCTGACGTTCTGTACGTGAAATCCAAAGTGCGTACATACATTTTGAAAGGAGGAGCAAGATGGAATACTCGATCATCCAGATCGCTCTGGTCTTCGTCGTCACGTTCATCGCGGCAATCGACCAGTTTGACTTCCTCGAGTCTCTCTATCAGCCCATCG
This sequence comes from Collinsella sp., assembly GCA_048298285.1. Taxonomy (GTDB): domain Bacteria; phylum Actinomycetota; class Coriobacteriia; order Coriobacteriales; family Coriobacteriaceae; genus Collinsella. The sequence continues at coordinate 2,683 of DBFCNY010000134.1, read as the reverse complement.
TCACCGGCGCCGTCATCGGTCTTATCCTTGGCGACCTCAACACCGGTCTTCTCGTGGGTGGTACCTATCAGCTCATGACGATCGGCAACATGCCGATCGGAGGCGCTCAGCCGCCTAACGCCGTCATCGGCGGCATCATGGCAGCCATTCTCGCTATCGCCACGGGCCTCGAGCCCAACGCGGCAGTCGGCCTCGCCATTCCGTTCGCTCTGCTTGGCCAGCTTGGCGTTACCCTGGTCTTCACGCTTATGTCCCCGCTTATGTCCACGGCCGATAACATGGCTCACAACGCGGACACCAAGGGCATCGAGCGCCTGAACTACTTCGCCATGGCTCTGCTCGGCCTGATCTTCGCTGTCGTCGTCACCCTGTTCTTCATCGCTGGCGCTACCATTGGTCAGACCATCGCTTCCGCCATCCCGACTTGGCTGCAGACCGGTCTGTCCGCTGCAGGCGGCATGATGCGCTTCGTCGGCTTCGCCGTCCTGCTCAAGGTTATGATGAACCGCGATATGTGGGGCTTCTTCCTCATGGGCTTTGGCCTCGCGCTCATCACCGTTGCCAACGATTCGCTGGCAACCCCTGCTCTGCTCATCCTCGCTCTCATCGGCTTCGGCATCGCTTTCTGGGACTTCCAGCAGCAGACCGAGCTGAAGGGTGCAGCTGTTTCTGACGGAGGTGACTTCGAAGATGGCATCTAATGAGTATGTGATCCCGGAGCACTACGAGGATCTCACTCCTGCTCCGCAGCTCGACCAGAAGACCCTCAACAAGATGGCTTGGCGCTCCTGCTTCCTGCAGGCCTCGTTCAACTACGAGCGTATGCAGGCCGCCGGCTGGCTCTACTCCATCATCCCTGGTCTGGAGAAGATCCACACCAACAAGAACGACCTCGCGGCTTCCATGAGCCACAACCTGGAGTTCTTCAACACTCACCCGTTCCTCGTCACCTTTGTTATGGGCATCGTGCTTTCGCTCGAGCAGAACAAGGTTGACATCCCCACGATCCGCGCCGTCCGCGTCGCCGCAATGGGCCCGCTCGGTGGTATCGGTGACGCCCTGTTCTGGCTGACGCTCGTGCCTATCACGGCCGGCATCACCTCCAACATGGCCATCAACGGCAACGCCGCTGCACCGATCATCTTCCTGGTGATCTTCAACGTCGTCCAGTTCGCTCTGCGCTTCTGGCTCATGAACTGGTCCTACAAGCTTGGCACCAGCGCTATTGACGCTCTGACCGCCAACATGCAGGCCTTCACGCGTGCCGCTTCCATCATGGGCGTCTTCGTCGTCGGTTGCCTGGTCGTCACCATGGGTGGCACCCAGATCAACCTCCAGATCCCCAACGGCACCACCCGTGGCCTCTCCGCTACTACCGTGATCGTCTCCGAGAAGGAGGCCGAGAACTTCACCGGTATGGAGGGTATCGATACCGAGACCGCTGAGGCCGGTACCATCGCCATGACCGATGAGGACGGCAACGCCCTCACCGCTTCCGATGCCGACGGCAACGCTGTCGAGTGCGGCGTCACCGATCTGGGCAACGGCATGGAGTCCGTTACCTACGGCACCGTTACCGAGGATCCGGTCAACTTCTCTGTTGCCGACACCCTCAACACCATCGTCCCGAAGCTCGTCCCGCTTATGCTTACGCTGCTGCTTTACTACATGTTCGCTAAGCACAGCTGGACCCCGACCAAGGGCATTCTCCTGCTCTTCGTCCTTGGCATCCTGGGCGCTGGCCCGCTTGGTCTCTGGCCGAGCATCTGGTAAGGCTCTAGCTTGAGGGGTGTGTCCCTACGCGGCTCACACCCCGACCCCTTAAGCCATGTGTATGTTAAAAGCCGCGTGCTCGAAAGAGCGCGCGGCTTTTGTTTTCTTGTTGATTCGGGTGTGGCAGACAGATAATGCTAAACACCCTAGGTAGTTAGCCGAATTCGAGCAAAAGGGAGGATAGGATGGCGATAGGAGCGCGTAAGCAACCGCTGTACGATCAGCTGGTCGATATTCTGACCGAAAAGATTGACCATGAATATCGCGCCGGTGACATGATTCCTTCCGAGCGCGAACTTTCGGAGCGCTATGGTCTCTCGCGCACTACGGTACGCCTGGCTCTGCAGGAACTGGAGCGTTTAGGACTGGTGGTTCGGCAGCACGGTCGCGGTACCTTTGTGACCGACCGTTCGGCAAAAGCAACCAATCTTATGCAGTCCTACAGCTTTACCGAGCAGATGCGCGCGATGGGTCGCGACCCCGAGACCACGATTCTCGAGTTTTGCGAGATGGAGGCCGATAAAAATCTGGCCGAGCATATGGGATTGCGTATCGGTGATCGCATTTTTAAGCTTAAGCGACTTCGTTCTGCCGACAACATGCCCATGATGGTCGAACGCAGCTATCTACCAGTTCGTCAATTTTTGTCCCTAAAGCGACCGCTGCTGGAGCGTAAGCCGCTTTACGATGTGATTGAGCAAGACTTTCAGCAAAAGATACGCGTGGCCGAAGAGGAGTTCTATGCGAGCATAGCCCGTCCCACCGACGCCCACCTTTTGGGAATTGTCGAGGGCTCGCCTGTGCTCGATTTGGTCAGGACTACGTATAACGAGTCAAACGAGGTTGTGGAGTACACACTCTCGGTTGCTCGTGCCGATCAGTTTAAATACAAGGTTTACCACCAGCGTAG
>DBFCNY010000133.1:0-3698 GCA_048298285.1 Collinsella sp. | reverse complement strand
GGGGACGGAGGAAAACAGATCATCAACATCACGACGGAGAAAAATGATCCGTTTCCCTCGTCCCCTACGGATCATTAGGCGGTGGCGCGGCCGAGCCAGTTGCCGCTGTGGTGGTAGATGGTAAACATCGTGGCCGTGATGAGCCAGGTTACGGGGTAAACCAGCAGCAGGTGCTCAAGCGACGGATCGAACGGCATAATCGCAAACACCCAGATCACCCTGAGCACGACAGTGCCAAAAATCGTGAGCAGCATGGGCTGCAAGCTAACGCCGGCACCGCGAATGGAGCCCGACGCGTTTTCGATAATCGAGAAGATCGCGTAGAACGGCGCGATAAAATGAAGGATCGTCGTGGTGTACGCCGAAATCGAAGCATCGTCGACAAACAGACGCGACAGAGGACCCGAGAACACCAGCAGCACGGCAGACAGGCCACCAATGAGCATAAACGACAGCACGAGCGACGTATGGTAACCCTTGCGCATGCGCTCGTAGTTGCGCGCGCCAAAGTTCTGTGCCGAGAACGTAGTGATCGATACGCCGAGCGCCTCGGTCACCATCCAGATAATGCCATCCAGGCGCCCAGATAGACCCCAAGCAGTCGTGACATCGGCGCCAAACGAATTAACCGACACCTGGATCAGCACGTTCGAGATCGAATAGGCAGCCGATTGAAAACCGAGTGGCAGACCACACGAGATCATACTCTTGCAAATACCGCGATCGATACCGAGCTTAGACAGCGAAAGACGCCATGCACCCGGAGCGCGCATCATGCGCAACACGATCATCGTTGCATTGGAGCAAATGGTCAGCGCCACCGCGATGCCGCAGCCCAGCGCCTCCATATGCAACACAGCGACAAAAATGATATCCAGCACCACGTTAACCAGGCAGCCAGAGGCAATGATCACGGCGGGGCCGCGCGTGTCGCCCACGGCACGCAGCAGTGCGGTTCCCATATTCAGCAGCAGTGCCGCAACCATCGCGGCAAAATAACAACGAGCATAGGCCACGCCCTCGGCCAATAGTTCATGCGGCGTGTTCATAAGCACCAGCATGGGCTCAACGAACACTATGCCAAGAATCGAGAAAGCGATACCGCCCACCAGCGCGAGCGTCATGGCTGTATGGACCGAACGACTCAGTCGCTCATCATCGTGCTGGCCAAAATACTGACCGGTAATGACCGCGCAGCCGGCGCCGACGCCAACGCAAAAGCCAATGCAGAGCTCGGTGAGCACCATCGTGGCTTGAATGCCACCCAGCGCGAGCTTGCCGCCAAACTGGCCAACGATATACGTACCGATAAGCGTGTAGGCCTGCTGAAAAAACGAACTAAAAAAGATGGGAACGCACAGCGACAGCAGCTGTTGCCAAATGACACCCTGCGTTACATCGATAGCCGTAGATTTCTTAGCCACACGCCCTCCCCGCCAACGTATGTTAAACAACAAAACGGCAATTTAAGACCAAAGCAAATACCAGCTTAGCACCGACCGGCGTCGACCGAAACACCCCGAATCAGAGCCCAGTGCAAAATATCTGCCTAGTGATACAAACCCGGCTGGTAGTGATACTCATTGCTCACGTGCGGGCACAGCTGCCAAAAGGCGACGGCGCTCGCCGCGGCCACGTTGAGCGAATCGACCCCGTGCGCCATCGGAATGCGCACCGCGTGGTCACAGCCGGCAATGGTCTTGGCGCCCAAGCCGGCACCCTCGGTGCCCATAAAAATCGCCAAGCGATCAATCTTCCGCAGTACAGGATCATCAAGCGAAACAGAGTCGTCCGTCAACGCCATAGCGGCACACGAAAAACCGGCATCGTGCAACGCGCTCAGACCATCATGCGGCCACACACGAGCCTCGCTGCCAATGCGCGTCCACGGCACCTGAAACACGGTGCCCATGCTCACGCGGGCCGAGCGACGATACAGTGGATCGCAGCACGTCGGGCTGACCAAAATACCGTCAACGTTCAATGCGGCAGCCGAGCGGAAAATCGCGCCAACATTGGTGTGATCGACAATACCCTCAAGCACGCACACGCGCACCGGACGACCCCCCGCCGCCTCGACAACGCCGCCCAAGAACTCATCAACCGGAATCTGACGCGGGCGACGGAACGCCGCCAGCGCGCCGCGCGTCACGTTAAAGCCCGTCAACTGCTCCATGAGTTCCATGGAGGCCACGAACACGGGAACCGGACCCGCTCCCTCGCGCACGACAAGCTGGTCAAACAGCGGCATCATCTGGTCGAGCCAGCGCTCGCCCAGAAGAAAGCTCACCGGCTCATATCCGGCGCGAACCGCACGCTCGATGACCTTGGCACTCTCATCGATAAAAATGCCCTTCTGCGGCTCCAGCACGCAGCGAAGCTCACGCTCGGTCAGTCGCACGTAGGCGTCGAGCCGCTCATCCGTAAGCGAATCGATTCGCAGAACCTCAACGGCATCAGTCATAGCAGCCAGCCCGCACCCTTCTTAACAGCACATCTATACCAAACGAGGCGACGCGAAGCGCCGCCCCATGCATTCAATCAACCCGATAATACCGTTCACGCTAGGCGATTTACGCCTCAACGCGACGATATGTCACGAACTCATAATCGAGACCCTCGTCACCCTCGCCCGCGGCAATCGTGGCAACCCCGCCAGCCTGCGAAACTTCCCATGCAGGATCGGCGTCCAAATTGGGAAAATACGTGTCCACGGGATGGACGCAGTGGTTATGCGTGACCTCGGCCTCCACGCAGTACGGCAAAAACTGCCGATAGACATCGCCACCACCGATCACCCAGGCAACGGGCTCATCGGCAACCGCAGCGAGTGCCTCGTCGATGCTATGCACCACGTCGACGCCCTCGGGGGCAAAGCTCTCGTCGCGGGTAAGCACGATATTGCGACGGTTCTTGAGCGGACGCCCACCGGGAAAACTCAGCAGCGTCTTGCGCCCCATGATGACCGGGCAACCCTTGGTGCAGGCCACAAAATGGCGCATGTCGGCGCGATTGGACACCACCATGTCGCCCTCGCACCCAATGCCCCAATCGTCACACACGGCGACAATGGCAGAAAGCTTACACGTCATGAGCGCCACCTACACCGCAATGGGAATGTTCTTGACCTGCGGGCCGTGCTCATAGCCCTCGACGATCAGGTCGTCGGTCGTAAACGCATAGAAATCGTGCACATCGGGGTTAAGCGTTACCTTAGGCGCCGCAAACTGCGGACGCTCGATAAGTTCACGGACGATATCGACATGACGGTCGTAAATGTGGGCATCGGCAATCACATGCAGCAGCTCGCCGGGAATCATATCGACCGACTGCGCGACCATCATCAGCAAAATGGCGTACTGGCACACATTCCAGTTGTTGGCGGCCAAAATGTCTTGGCTGCGCTGGTTGAGAATCATGTTGAGTGTGGGCTTATCGTCCTGCGGGCGCTGCGTCACGTTATAGGTCACGCTGTAGGCGCACGGATACAGGTGCATCTCGGACAGGTCGCTAAACACGTAGGTGTTGGTCATGATGCGGCGGCTGTACGGCGTGTTCTTAAGGTCGTACAGCACGCGGTCCATCTGGTCAAAGTCACCCTCGGCATAATGGCTTTTCTGCCCAATCTGGTACCCGTAGGCCTTGCCGATGGAGCCAGTCTCGTCGGCCCACTCATCCCAAATATGGCTGTTGAGGTC
>DBFCNY010000132.1:0-8146 GCA_048298285.1 Collinsella sp. | reverse complement strand
TCATCTACACTACGAGCGAGGACTACACGCGTATCACCGAGTTCAAGAACATGACCGGCCAGGTCCTGCCCGGCAAGACCACCATCATGAAAGAGTACTCCAAGGCCTATACGCCCGGCTCGGGCGAGACGCCGTACTACGCTATCCTGGAGCCCGAGAACCGTGAGCTCTACGAGCGCTATCTCGAGCGCGTCCAGAACCTGACGAACTTCCACCCGGTGGGTCGTCTGGCCGAGTATCGTTACTACGATATGGACGCCGTGACCAATTCCGCCCTCGATCTTTCGGATGAGATTATCGCCTGCCATGCATAAAGTCATAACATTCGGTATTCCCTCGTATAACGCCGCCAAGGACATGGACCATTGCATCACCTCCATCTTGGAGGGGAGCAATTACGCCACCGATATCGAGATTATCGTGGTGGACGACGGCTCCAAGGACGAGACGGCCGCCAAGGCCGACGAGTGGGAGGCACGTTATCCCGGTATCATCCGCGCGGTACACCAGGAGAACGGCGGCCACGGTATTGCCGTCCTTTCGGGTCTGCGCGAGGCGCAGGGCACCTACTACAAGGTCGTTGACTCGGACGACTGGCTCGACGGTGCGGCGCTTTCGACCATGCTGTCGATTCTGCGTGGTTTTGAGGAGCGCGACCAGCGCGTCGACCTGTTTATCTCGAACTACGTGTACGAGAAGGTTTGCGAGGGCACGCATACCGCTATTGGCTACAAGTTTGCCCTGCCGCGCAAAAAGATTTTCTCTTGGGACCAGATCGGGCACTTCCGTCCCGATCAGAACCTGCTCATGCACAGCCTGTGCTATCGCACGGATGTGCTGCGCGAGTCGAATCTGCCTATGCCGGCACACACGTTCTACGTGGATAATATCTACGCATACGTGCCGCTGCCGCGCTGCAAGACCATGTACTACGCCGACATCGACCTCTATCGCTACTATATCGGGCGCGAGGGCCAGAGCGTCAATGAGGCCACGATGGTCAAGCGCCTGGGTCAGCAGTTCCGCGTAACGCGCATCATGATGGAATCGTTCCACCTGTACCAGGACGTTGAGTCCTCGCGTTTGCGTTCGTACATGATGGGCTACTTCACCATGATGATGGCGATTTGCTCGGTACTCACCAAGCTTTCCGAGGAAGATTGTGCCGATGAGCGCCTGAAGACGCTGTGGAAGGACCTGAAGGAGTACGACGAGCGCATGTATCGTCGCGCTCGCTACGGCGTGGTCGGATTCTTTACCAACCTGCGTGGACGGGCCGGAGACAAAACCACACTCGGCCTATACCATCTTGCCTCAAAGATCTTCAAATTCAACTAGCACAGAAACACTCGGGTAACGGGGACCCCTGGTCCTTAACTTGCTACTTCGAACAGTCCTGCGCAAGACGGAGGCGCCACTGGCGCCTCCTTTGCGTGCGGAACTCGTATCAAGTTAAGGACCAGGGGTCCTCTGCTATGTCCCGCTTTATGTCAGCAAGCTGAATTTGAAGATCTTCGACGCGCGGTACACAGGGGCCTGGGCTGAAGGGGATCTTGTTGAGTAGGTTGCCCGGTGGAGCTTGGTTATGTTTGTCGCGAGTTCCGCACGAGCCGAAGAGCACTTAATGTGCTCTTCGTGCGAGCCAGGACTGTAGAGCAGCAAACATAACCAAGCCCCACCGGGCAACCGGTCAGGTTAGGTTACTTTGCGGCGCCGGGGATGCCGTGGGAGGTTTTGGCGGTTTTGGCTCCGTTTACGATGGCGGTTTGCAAAGCCCTTACGGCGAGCATGCCCAACAGGTCCAAGGGAACGGCGGCGCTTGTCTGAGCGTCTAGTTTGCCGCTGGCGAGGGTGTAGATGGTGTCGCCGTCGTTGGTGGTGTGCGTGGGGCGGATGGCGTGCGCATAGGCGTCTGCTGCCATCTGGGAGACCTTGGTGGCCTGCGCCTTAGTGAGCTTCACGTTGGTGACGATGCAGCTGATGGTGGTGTTGGTGCGGTCGAGCGGCATCTGCATAGATCCGGCGGCGGCAAAGGCTGCGAGCTCCATGTCGACGATCTGGTCGCTATCTGCTGCAGCGCGCATGCCAGCGATCCATTCACCGGTGAAGGGGTCGACGACATTGCCACAGGCGTTGACCGAGACCACGGCGCCCACCTTAACAGGGCCGAGTGCCACGGCGGCGGCTCCAAGGCCGGCCTTCATGCAGGTGGCGGGACCCATGAGCTTGCCCACGGTGGCGCCGGTGCCGGCGCCCACATTGCCCTGCTCGAGCGTGGTGGGGGTGTGGTCGAGCGCCTCGCGCACGGCGGAGATGCCAGCCTCAATGTCGGGGCGTACGGTGGGGTCGCCAAAGGCGAGGTCGAAGATGCAGCTAGAGCACACGATGGGCACCTGCGTGGGGCCGACGGGAAGGCCGATGCCGCGGCTCTCGAGCTCGCGGGCGACGCCGCTTGCTGCCTCGAGGCCAAAGGCCGATCCACCCGAAAGGCAAACGGCGTGGACCTTGTCGACGGTGTTCTCGGGGCGCAGCAGGTCGGTTTCGCGCGATGCCGGGGCGCCGCCACGAACGTCAACACCGCCGGTGGCGCCTTCGGCTGCCACGATTACGGTGCAACCGGTGCCGGCCTCCTCGTCCGTATAGTTGCCAAAGCAAAAGCCATCGACATCGCAAACGTCAATGGCTTCGAGCAGTGTGTCCATGTTTAACTCCTATCGGTTTTCCGCCGCGCCTTGTGCCCGGTCGGGATCCGTACGGTACGCCAAAAATTGTAGGCGCTGGGGGATACCCAGCGCCAGATACAATTACGAGAGTTTTTGAATCGCTCGCGCGACGCGGGCGATGGGTAGGCCCACCACGTTATAGAAGTCGCCCGAAATATCGTGCACGAGCATGCGTCCCCCTGTGCCCTGAATGCCGTAGGCGCCGGCCTTGTCCATGGGCTCACCCGAGGCGACGTAGTGCTCGATCTGCTCGTCGGTGAGTTCGTAGAACGTCACGTCGGTCACATCGACAAAGGACAGGCTCTCGGCGGCATGCGGGGCGGCCGTATCGCCTGCCTTAACGATGCAGACGCCGGTTGCGACCTGGTGCGTGCGGCCCGAAAGCTCACGGAGCATGGTGCGCGCCTCGTCCTCGGTTGCCGGCTTGCCCAGAATCTTGCCGTCAAAGGTGACGATGGTGTCGGCCGCGACCGTCAGCTCATTGGGCTCGGCATGCTCGGCGGCAACGGCGGCGGCTTTTGCGCGTGCTAAGCGTTCAACGAGCGTAAGCGGGGCCTCGCCATCAAACGGCGTTTCGTCGATATCGGCAGGAATGATGCGAATGTCATAACCCGCCTCGCGCATCAACTCGATGCGGCGCGGTGATTGCGAAGCCAAAATCATAGCTGGATGCCCTCGGCGACCTTCTCGACGGCCTTGTCGCCGGCGAGCGTGCGCAGCAGCTCAAGCGCAAAGGGGAGCGACTGGGCCATGCCGCTGGCGGTGATGACGTTGCCGTCTTGCGTAACCTTCTCGCCGGTATAGGCGCCTTCGGGGAAGCTTTTCTCAAAACCAGGGAAGCACGTGGCGTGGCGCCCCTCGAGTAGGTCGAGCTCGCCCAGGATAAACGGGGCGGCGCAGATGGCGGCAACGTGCTTGGTCGCGGCGAACTCGCAGACCACGTCGCAGACGCGCTGATCGGCGCGCAGGTTGGTGGCACCGGGCAGGCCGCCGGGCAGCACGACGCAGTCGTACTCGTCAAAGTTGATCTCGTCAAAGAGCGCATCGCAGGTCACGGGGATCTGCAGCGAGCTTACGACCTCACGCGTGGGCATGATCGAGACGAGCGTGGCACGCACGCCGCCGCGACGCATGACATCGACCATGGTCAAGCATTCAATAGTTTCAAAGCCATCGGCGGCGAGAACGGCAACGCTGGGCATGAGGGTTCCTTTCATAGGCGGCATACAATTAGCCGTCTTATACCCCGAAGACCTCCGCTTGCCACGCTCGATTTCCCAATGATTTTTCTGAGCAATGATTAAGTGGCTAGTTGCGCCTAAGGTGGACGACGGTCTCGCAGTGGAAGGTTTGCGGGAACAGGTCGACTGGCGTGATCTTTACGGGGGAGAAGGTGCCTTCTTCGACAAAGCGTTTGAGATCGCGCGCCAGGGTGGCCGGGTCGCAGCTCACGTAGGCGACATCGCGAGCACTCGTGCTGGCGATAAGGTCGATCGCCTCGGGGGCGAGGCCTGCGCGCGGCGGGTCGACCACCAAGACGTCGGCATCCTGGTCGGGGAACTCGCGCACCGCGTCTCCGCCAATGACGTCGACGTTATCAAGCTTGTTGATCTCCAGGTTACGGCGCAGGTCGCGCACGGCCGGGCCGTAGGCCTCGACGGCGGCGACGAAGTCGCAGCGGCGGGCGAGCGGCAGGGTAAAGGTTCCGGCGCCGCAGTACAGGTCCACGGCAAGCTCGTCTTCTTGCGGGTCGAGCGCTTCCATGACAAGCTCGATCAAAATCTCGGCACCCTTGGTGTTGACCTGGAAAAAAGACGGGGCAGACAAGCGCATCTGACCCACGGCGATATTCTCGGTCCATGAGCCCTCTCCGGCGAGCATTTCGACCTTGGAGACACGGCGGGCCTTCTTTTCGCCCTTGCTCATCACGCGCACGATGCTCGTGGGATGAGCGGCGTCCGCCAGCACGCGGGAGACCTGCGAGCGCGGAAAAGAGCCTGTAGGCGTCCAGAGTGCGACCTCGAGTGCCTTGGTACGGCGCGATGCACGAATGCCCACGCGTTCGAGTCCCAAGTCATGGCTGCCGCTTAGATAGTTGAGTGCGCCGACGACCGATTTGAGCGCCTTCGGGAAGCGCTTATCGAACAGAGGGCACGCATCGACGGTCACGATTTTGCTGGGGTCGACACCGTGCATGCCAAGGCGCACGCGACCGTTGACGACGGTCGGTTCGAGCTCGATTTTATTGCGGTAGCCCCAGTCGTCCTTGGTGTGGCAGATGGGCTGTACCAACTCATCGACCTGCTCAGGAGCGAACTTGCCGATGCGCTCGAGCGTGGAGCGCAGGTTTTGCTCCTTGGCGGCGAGCTGTGCCGTGCGTGAGAGATTGCCCCACGAACAACCGCCGCAGATGCCAACGAAGGGGCAGGGGGGCTGAATGCGATCGGGGCTCGGCTCCAGAATCTCGGTCGTGCGGGCGCGCATGAACGACTTGCCGTCCTGTACGACCTCGGCCTCGACGGTGTCGCCTGCCACGGCGCCCTGCACAAAGACGGCCTTGCCGTTGTCGGCGTGCGCCAGCCCGTCGGCGCCGTAGGTCATCGATTCTATAGTGAGCTTCATATCCCTGCCTGTCATTCGTGTTGTTGCTCGCACCATGGTAGCAGGGAAAAGCGCCCCGCATCCGAGGCTTTCCTCAAATGCGGGGCGCTTCTACAAACTGCTTCTACAAACGACTATTTCGTCTTGCCGGTAATGAGCGTCTTAAGACCCAGGCCGATCAGGCCCAGGCCCATGCGCACACGACCGGGGCGATGGCGCTCGATGGCCTTGGTCTTGCCGGCGGGCTTATCGCGACGGGCGCTCGTCTCGGGTGCGGGCTTAGCTGCCTGCGGCTCGGGCTGAGGTGCAGGTGCGGGCTCGGGCTCAATGACGGTCGCCTGGACCTTCTGAACCTCGGGTGTGGCCGGCTGCGGCTTAGGAGCAGGGGCGGGCTTTGCCTCAATGACGGGCTCGGGCGCGGCCTCGGCGTTGCGGTAGGCACGCTCCAGCAGGGCTTCCTGCGAGTTGAAGGGTTTCTCACCCTCTGCGCGCTCCACGGGGACCCAGGTGCCGTCGCTCGTGAGGCTGCGGGCCTTCACGTTGTCGCGCAGCTGCATGCTCATGTACTCGTGCACCAGGGCGCGGCAGGTGGGGTCGAGCACGGGGAAGGCGATCTCCACGCGGTGCTCGGTGTTGCGCGTCATCATGTCGGCCGAGCTCAGGTAAATCATGTCCGAGTCCACGCCGAAAGCGTAAACACGGGCATGCTCCAAAAAGCGTCCGACGATAGAACGGACATGCACGTTCTCGGTCTTGCCAGGAACTCCCGGCTTGAGGCACGAGATACCGCGGATGATCATGTCCACGCGGACTCCTGCGCACGATGCCTCGGCGATCTTGTCGATGACCTCGCGGTCGGTGAGCGAGTTGAGTTTAAAGAACACGCGGGCGGGCTTGCCAGCGAGAGCGCGCTGGATCTCGCGGTCCAGGCCGCGCATGATGAGCGGCTTGAGACCGACCGGCGCCACGCCCAGGAAGCGGTAATCGCCGCGCAGATTGCCCAGCGACAGGTTGCGGAAGAACAGGTTGGCGTCCTCGCCGATACCGGGGTGGGCGGTCATGAGCATAAAGTCGCTGTAGAGTTTGGCCGTCTTCTCGTTAAAGTTGCCGGTGCCCAGCAGCGTTAGGCGCGTTAGCGCCATGCCCTCGCGATAGGTGAGCTGGCAGATCTTGGAGTGGCACTTAAAGCCCTCGGAGCCGTAGATGACGGTGCAGCCGGCCTCTTCCAGGCGCTCGGCCCACTCGATGTTGTTCTGCTCGTCAAAGCGCGCGCGGAGCTCCATGAGCACCGTGACCTCTTTGCCGTTCTCGGCGGCATCGATCAGCGACTCGCACAGGCGGCTCTGCTTGGCCACGCGGTAGAGCGTGATGCGCAGCGAGATGCACTCGGGGTCGTAGGCTGCTTCGTGCACCAGGTCCAAGAACGGATTCATGGCCTCGTAAGGGTAAAAGAGCAGCTTGTCGTGCTGCAGCACCTGCTCGCGGATGGAACGGGACATGTCGATGGTGGGGTTGGGCTGCGGCTTAAACGGCGTAAAGAGCAGCTCGTTGCGCAGGTGCTCGGGAATCTTGCCCTCAATGCCGAAGACGTAGCCCAGGTCGAGCGGGATATCGCAGGTAAAGACCGAGCGGTGAGAAAGCTCGAGCGCCTTGCGGATGGTCTTGAGCGTTGCCTTCTCGAGCGACCCCGAGACCGCGAGCACTACCGGCTGCAGACGCAGGCGCTTCTTGAGGATGCGCTTCATGTGCTGGCGGTAGTCCTCTTCCTCTTCGACGCCCTCGCCGTCCGGATCGATGTCGGCGTTGCGGGTGACGCGGATCAGCGCACGATCCAGCGGCTTATAGGAGCCAAAGCAGCTGTCCAGGCAGGCGAGGATGACGTCCTCGAGCAAGATGTAGGAGTAGGTGCCGGTGGGCGAGGGGATCTCGACCACGCGGTTCATCGAGGCGGGAATCTCGATAAGGCCCAGCAGGCTCTCCTCGTCGGTGGCGCCGTCCAGACCACAGGCCAGATAGAGCGCGCCATTGCGTAGGTTGGGGAAGGGGTGGCGAGGATCGATGACCAGCGGCGAGATGACCGGCGACACGTAGGCCTGGAAGTAGCGGGTTACAAAGGTGCGCTCCTCGGGCGTAAGCGAATCGATGCGGGCGCGGTGAACGCCCAAGGTGTCGAGCTTGCCCTCGATGCTCTTAAAGATGGACTCCCAACGGGTAAGGAGCCCGGGCATTTCGGCCATGACAGCATCGACCTGTTCGGAGGCGGTCATATTGCTCTTGTTGTCGACAGGTTGCTTTTTGAGCTCTGCCAGATCGGACAGGCCGCCCACGCGCACCATGAGAAACTCGTCGAGGTTAGACTCGAAAATCGACACGAACTTTAGACGCTCGAACAGCGGAACGGTCTCATCGAAGGCTTCGTCAAGCACACGGTTGTCAAAGCGTAGCCAGCTGAGCTCTCGGTTCTGCGTGTACGAGAAGTCGCGAGGCGGTTTGCGCAGCTTTGCGGCGGCTTGCTTTTTTTCGATTTTGCTCGGCATATGCATCTGTCCGTTCAGTCCCCGCAGGGGACGGTAGCCTAACCCTATTCACTATTGTCTCAATTTAGTCGACTTGTGGCACGGACGTATTGTGCGAACGGTATCTTTACCTACTTCTTACGCTGACAAGTCATAGGACTGACGCCCTGCTCGTCTGCAAGCGGTCTATATCCTCACTCAACTGGTACGTAAGTGTGAATAAGAATGATGGATAGCTGAATATCATTGAATGCAGGCGGAAACGTAAACAAACATCATATATATACATAAAACCGATTTAGCTAT
>DBFCNY010000131.1:0-3137 GCA_048298285.1 Collinsella sp. | reverse complement strand
GCGCTCTTTCTTTGCACGGCCCGCCATGATGCTCTCGGCGATGCTCTTGGGCACGTCGATGTAGTGGCTGGGCTCCATGGAATACTGGCCGCGGCCCTGCGTTTTGCTGCGCAGGTCGGTGGCGTAACCGAACATGTTGGACAGCGGAACGAGCGCATCGATCTGCTGCGTGCCGCTGCGGGACTCGGTGCCTTGGATCTGGCCGCGCCGGGCATTGATATCGCCGATAACGTCGCCCATATACTCGTCGGGCACGATGACGGCAACCTTCATAATCGGCTCCAAAATAACGGGATCCGCCTTACGCATAGCCTCTTTGAAGGCCATGGAACCGGCGATCTTAAACGCCATTTCGGAGGAGTCGACCTCATGGTAGGAACCATCGTACAGCGTGACCTTGACGTCCACAACGGGATAGCCTGCAAGCACGCCGGCCTGCATGGCGCCCTGGATGCCCTGGTCGATGGGGCCGATGAACTCTTTCGGGATGGCGCCGCCAACGATGGCGTTGACAAACTCATAGCCCTTACCTGCTTCGTTCGGCTCGATTTTGATCTTGACGTGACCGTACTGGCCTTTACCGCCGGACTGACGCGCGTACTTGGTGTCCTGGTCGGCGGGACGGCGGATGGTCTCGCGGTAGGCAACCTGCGGGGCGCCCACGTTGGCCTCCACCTTGAACTCACGCAGCAGGCGGTCGACGATGATCTCCAGATGGAGCTCGCCCATGCCCGCGATGATGGTCTGGCCGGTCTCTTCGTCGGTATAGGTTCGGAACGTGGGGTCCTCCTCAGCCAGCTTTGCCAGCGCGATGCCCATTTTTTCCTGGCCGGCCTTGGTTTTCGGCTCAATGGCCACACGGATAACGGGCTCGGGGAACTCCATGCTCTCCAGGATAACCGGATGCTTTTCGTCGCACAGCGTGTCGCCCGTGGTCGTGTTCTTCAGGCCCACAGCCGCCGCGATGTCGCCGGCGTAGCAGATATCGATATCCTGACGGTGGTTGGCGTGCATCTGAAGGATGCGGCCCATGCGCTCGCGGTTGTCCTTCACGGAGTTGTACACCGTGCTGCCGGCTTCGACAACACCGGAGTAAACGCGGAAGAAACAAAGCTTACCCACGAACGGGTCGGTCGCGATCTTGAACGCCAGCGCCGCGAAAGGAGCATTGTCGTCGGAAGGACGGGTCTCCTCTTCCTCGGTGTCGGGGTTTACGCCCTTGATGTCCTCGATGTCGGTCGGAGCCGGCATGTAGTCCACGATGGCGTCGAGCAGCTTCTGCACGCCCTTGTTTTTATAGGAAGTGCCGCACACGACCGGAACGATCGTATTGGCGATGGTCTCCTTGCGGATGGCCGCTTTCATCTCGGGGATGGTGAGCTCCTCACCGTCGAGATATTTCATCATCAGCTCTTCGTCGTTTTCGGCGATGGCTTCGATCAGTTCGCTGCGGTATTTCTCAGCCAGCTCCTGCATATCCTCGGGGATCTCCTCCACGCGGATATCCTTGCCCAGGTCATCGTAATAGACGTAGGCTTTCATCTCAAGCAGGTCGATAATGCCCTTGAACGTCTCCTCCTTGCCGATGGGAAGCTGCAGGGGGATGGCGTTCGCCTTCAGGCGGTCCTTGATCATGTCCAGCACGTGATAGAAATCCGCGCCCATGATGTCCATCTTATTGACGTAGATCATGCGGGGGACATGATACTTGTTGGCCTGATGCCACACGGTCTCAGACTGAGGCTCAACACCACCTTTTGCGCACATAACGGTAACGCTGCCGTCCAGTACACGCAGGGAGCGTTCCACCTCAACGGTGAAGTCCACGTGGCCCGGGGTGTCGATGATGTTGATTCTGTGTCTGTTCTTTTTGGCAAGGGCCGGGTCGTTCTGATACTCGGTATGGCTCCAATAGCATGTGGTGGCAGCGGAAGTGATCGTGATGCCACGCTCCTGCTCCTGCGCCATCCAGTCCATCGTCGCAGCGCCGTCGTGCGTCTCACCGATTTTGTGGTTGATGCCTGTATAGAACAGGATGCGCTCGGTGGTCGTGGTCTTGCCTGCGTCGATATGGGCCATAATGCCGATGTTTCTGGTCATTTCCAGAGAAACGTCTCTTGGCATAGTTTCCTCCTAAAAGTTAAGACACAGATTAATATCTGTAATGAGCAAACGCCTTGTTGGCCTCTGCCATCTTGTGGGTATCCTCACGCTTTTTGCAAGCGTTGCCGTTGCCGTTGACGGCGTCCATGATCTCGCCGGCCAGACGCTCACGCATGGTGCGCTCGCTACGGGCACGGGCATAAGTGGTGAGCCAGCGCAGGCCCAGTGTCTCGCGGCGCTCGGGGCGCACTTCCATCGGCACCTGGTAGGTGGAACCACCCACACGGCGCGCCTTGACCTCAAGCACCGGCATGATGTTCTCCAGGGCTTTTTCAAAGCTCTCGAGCGGGTCGTTACCGGTCTTTTCCTTCACGATATCGAACGCATCGTAAACGATTTTCTGCGCGACGCCCTTTTTGCCGTCGTACATGATGTTGTTGATCAGACGTGTCACCATTTTGGAATTATACAAAGGATCCGCCAAAACGTCACGCTTTGCAATATTACCTCTTCTGGACATCTTTCTTCCCTCCTTCATAAAATGATATCATCGGTACTCGAAAGTAATAAAACTCCCGTACTGTCCCGCGAAAAGGTTACTCTATATGAATAAGCCTTCAAGGGGCATTGTACATTTCAGTGTTTTTTACTTTTTCGCGGCACCGGCCTTGGGGCGCTTCGCACCATACTTGGAACGGGCCTGGCCACGGTTGGCAACACCCTGGGTATCGAGCGTACCGCGGATGATGTGGTAACGCACGCCCGGGAGGTCCTTAACACGGCCGCCACGAATCAGTACGACGCTGTGCTCCTGCAGGTTGTGGCCAACGCCGGGAATGTAGGCGGTCACCTCATAACCGTTCGTCAGACGCACACGGGCGATCTTACGCAGAGCGGAGTTCGGCTTTTTGGGGGTCGAAGTACGCACCGCCGTGCAGACGCCGCGCTTCTGCGGGCTGGACAGGTTGTTCTCGCAGTTCTTGATCGTGTTGAGGCCCTTCTGCATGGCGGGAGAAGTGGACTTGTAAGTCGCC
>DBFCNY010000130.1:0-1753 GCA_048298285.1 Collinsella sp. | reverse complement strand
CCGGCAACGGGGGCTTTTCTTTTACGTAAGCACCGCATGGATTCGAACCTCGGTCGAGGCGCGGGCGTCAAGAAAACGCGGAGCGTTTTTAGCCCGCGGGCGAGCGCGCCGGCAGGCGGCCGAAGCCGGTGCGGATCCGCGAAGCGGATGCGCGGAATCCTATACGCCGCACCAATTGAAATTGAAAGCCTCCGGCAACGGGGGCTTTTCTTTTGCGCTAGCTTGAGTGCTTTTGTCCAAAGGGACGATTTCCTGTCGACTCGTGTAAGATTCCGAGTAGATGTCGCGACTTATTCGCGACCACTCCTTCTTCAAGCGACCGATCAGGGTGATATTTCGTGGCAGAGCGTCCGACATACAAGCTCAGGTTTCTCGATCCCAAGAAGCGCTTTCCGGCGATGCCCGAGCAGCCTGCGGGACGCTCATATGGCGTGGTCTGGAAACTCTTTGGCGAGGATCAGCATGAATCTTGTTATGTCGTCGAATTCGTTGGCAAAAGTCATGTGTCGCTTTTGGGCTACGTAAGCGTTTCGGGTGAGGTGTACAAGGTGGACCGCCCCGTTAGCGAGGCTCCACTGCCCAACGATCCCGACATGGAACTGGTCCTTGACGAGTCGGACTCCGGTATTGGTGAGATTATGGTGAGGGGAGCAAACGGCACGATGTGCGCGTGCGCGCGAACCGTCGGCTCTCCCGAAGGTCCCATGCGCGAACAGTCCGATCACGAGACATGGAATTCGACCCGCTCCCTTCCTTACGGTGAGTTCATGGCATCGATGTTCCTGCGCTACGTGATATTCGCTGACTCCGAAAATACCATTGCGAGCACGGCGGACGCCGACGGACTCGACGAGGGTATGCAAAACGTTGTCGACAAGATCAAGCTCGTAAAGTTGCCCGAGCCGGTCGAGGTGTTTTTGGGCTTTAACACGGCACCGCTACCTGACGCTATTGAGACGCTGCTCTACCGCGTTGACCATGCCGAGAATCCGAGCGGTATCGAGCGCTATGCCGCCGCCCTTATGAGTGAAATTGACTTGCCCCGCTTGCGCACCATCGCCGCTAAGTCCGAGATGAGCCTGGCTCGCATCGATCGCTCAAAGCTTTTCTATCTCAATTTTGATCGCAGCCTGCTGGACCAGGACGAGATTGACATGCTGCTTGCCATCGAGTGCCGTCTTAACCGTCTCTCCGGTATCCTTGAGCGCATCGGGGCTGGATTGGTCCCTGCGGCATCCTCGCCGAGCCTTGAGGGCTGCGCGCTCTTTGATGCGTGGCATATCGCCAAGACGACCAACGATGTTCCCCGACTGTTCGATACGGCCTCGAGCGATAACCCGTGGGGCAAACCGGGTACGGTGGCTTGCCAGCCGGGCGGTGAGTGGGATGTGCGTACCCGCTTCGCGCGTATTGTCGAGGCACTTAACGTGGTCACGCGGCTCGACTATACCTATCGGGCAAACGTTGCCGAGGGGATCATGCTCGTTCGGTTTGGGCAGTCTGTCGTTGATGCCATGCCGCAACGTGAATACGATGCCCAGGATGACGTCTGGCGCGAGTTGGACGAGGGCGTGCGTGCGATTTGGGCTGCGGAGCACGACGCGCGCGTGGCACTCACGCTGGCGGCGGCGTGTTTTGCCGCAGGCGCTTGCATTGCGCGCTGCTACGTTCAGATTGCGGCTCCCGACGGCGAGCAGGGCGAGCGCATTATTGCAACATATTCCTTTGGGCGTGCGGCCTATCTGGCCAATTG
>DBFCNY010000129.1:0-1601 GCA_048298285.1 Collinsella sp. | reverse complement strand
AATTAAGCTGTCTAACTGCTTAAAGTAATCAGCAGCCTTCATCTGCAATTGAAAATATTGCTCGAAAAATCGTTCAAGAAGTCGCGGGGTGATTTTTACCGCGTCGCGCGTCAAGCAATGTGGCAAGTTCTTGGTTAGATATTGGTCAGTTTTGGGTCAACCTTGCCAAAAGCTTGACGAATGCAGATTTAGACGTCGACGAATGAACATTTCAGGCAGGTTCCAAGCAAAATTCTGGGCTGATTCTCGATAATCGCCTTCAATCGTCCCTTGCCAAGCGCTGGCCTCGCGTACAATCTGCTCCGACATTCGCGCGCCGTCCGGCGCTTAAGAGGGGAGGGCCCCATGGCAAACGAGATCTGGACCATCAAGCGTTGTCTCGAGTGGACCAAGGAGTACCTGGCCGAGCGCGGCGAGGAGCACCCCCGTCTTTCTGCCGAGTGGCTGCTGTGCGCCGCCACGGGCCTGGCGCGCATTGACCTATATATGCGTATGGACGAGACGCTTAACGCGGCCCAGCTCGAGACCATGCATGCGGCCGTTGTCCGCCGCGCTAAGGGCGAGCCGCTGCAATACATCACCGGCAGCACGCAGTTTCGCATGATCGACGTCGCGTGCGCCCCCGGTGTGCTCATTCCGCGCCCCGAGACCGAGATGCTCGTCGAGGAAGTCCTCAATTATCTGGATGCCGAGGTGCTGAGCCCCGAGGCTGCTGCCCGTCAACGTGTTGAGCTGCCTTGGAACGATGAGGTCGAAGAGGCCCGCAAAGCCGAGGCGGCGCTGGCCGACGAGCGCGCGACTGCCGAGCGCCGTGCCGCTAACCTGACGGCCGCCGATGAGGCGGCACTAGGCAGCGACGTGCTGGGCAGCCGTGCCTATGCCGAGGAGCTGGCCGACCGCGAGGCCGAGGAAGCCGCCGCGCAGGCAGCAGAAGCCGACGCCGCGGAAGCCGCCGAGCCCGAGCTCGACGAATACGGCATCGCCATCGAGGGTGCCGGCCAGGAGACGGCTTCGGCTCAGGATGCCGCTGCGCCTGCCCCAGCCGAGCCCCGTATCGCCCGCGTTCTCGAGGTCGGCTGCGGCACGGGTTGCATCTCGCTCTCCCTTGCCTGGGAGCGCCGCGGCCACGTTACCTGCACCGCCACCGATATCGAGCCGCGCGCCATCGATCTGGCCACCAAAAACCGCGACGCGCTCGGCCTCACGGCAGATGAGGTTGCCTTTAGTCTCACCAACCTGGTGAGCTCCATTCCCCGCGAAGAGTGGGGCACCTTCGACGTGCTCGTTTCCAACCCGCCCTACATCCCGACCGGCGTCATGCGCTCGCTGCCGCACGAGGTCAAGGACTTTGAGCCCGACTTGGCGCTCGAGGGCGGTGCCGACGGCCTGGACATCTTCCGCCGCCTGCTCAATGCGGCGCCTTACATGCTGCGCGCCGGCGGCCTGTTTGCCTGCGAGCTCTACGAGGGTGCCCTCGATGCCGCGGCCGAGCTCTGTCGCCAGGCAGGCCTTTCGGACGTGCGTATCGTCCACGACCTCACCGATCGCCCCCGCATCGTCCGAGCCATCGTCACCGAGCCCAAGCAGCGCCAGTAATATTT
>DBFCNY010000128.1:0-3061 GCA_048298285.1 Collinsella sp. | reverse complement strand
TCCTAGGCCTGCCGCCTTCGCTGCATGCGGTCTGCTCTCTCGCGTTCCGGAGTCTCTGGGGCGTATTTGGAATACGCTCGTCTGCTTCTCGCTGCTTGTGTTCTTTGCCGGAAGTCACTTTGCCGTCTTTCACCCCACCGGAGCAAACCAAAGCTACCCGACGTGGCTTCTCATAATCGAGTATTTTTTCTTTGTCGATGGCCTTATGGTGCTTATGCATTTTGCGCTGCTCGATAAGCGCCGTCTTCGTCGGCGATTCGCACTGCTCGACAGCTATCGCGGCAAGAAACTCGCGAAACTCTGGTTCAAGGCATTGGGTGTGCTGCTCCTATGCATGATCGTCATAGTCGCGGTTGCCAATGCGACCGGCGTCGTTGATACCTCCGCTACCTAAAAGAAAAGGGCCCCATTGGGGCCCTTTGCAGTTGCACTTAGATGCGGTTCATCTGGGAAGCAACCTTGTTGTACCAGTCCTGCCACGTGGGTGGGCAGTACTTTTTGGCCGCTGCCGGAGTAAGGGTGGAGCCGTAGTTGGCGCCCAGGTAGGCAACATGAGCGGAGATGCCCTCGCTCCAGCTGCCAAAGCTGCGCCAACCGCCGCCACGGGCACTCCAGCCCCAGGCGTTGTAGGAATTGGCGCAATAAGCGCCCTTGGTGCTCTCGATGCAGGCGATGGCGGGGGACCAACGGGGGTCGACACCGGTATTCCAAGCGGCGACGGCAAAGTTGTAGCCCTGGCCTGCCATGGGGGAGCCGGCAAGATAATTGTCGATGCGGCTCGTCCACTCATTAATGAACGAATCGTAATCGGAGTTACCGGTATTGGCGTTGTTCACCGTGGTGTCGATGGTGGTGTTGGTGTTGGTGGCCTGGCTGCTGGAATTGCTGCCGCTTACGCCCTCGCCCGAGAGCTTCTCGGCGGCAGCGGCCTTATCGGCCTCAAGCTTGGCGAGCTCGGCGGCATTTTCCTGCTCGGCTTTTGCCTGTGCCTCGCTGCGGAGCTGCTGGGCCTGCGCCAGCGCATCCTCGGCGTTTTTCTGCTCTGCTTCAAGCTGGGATTTGGCCTGCTGGAGCTCAGCTTTGTTCTGCTCGAGTTCGGTTTGCATGTTGTTGAGCTCTTCGATCTCATCGACGCTCGAGCTCGTGATCTGGTTGGTGTATTTGCAGGTGGTGATGAACTCACCCAGGCTCTGCGCGTTGACCAGGAAGCTCACGATGGGATTGGTGCCCTTCTGGTACTTGTACAGATCGCGCATGGCGGAGCTTGCCTTGGCCTGCTGCTCGGGAAGCTTGGCCTCGATTTCCTCGATGCTCGCCTCATTGGAGTCGATCTGCTTTTGCAGGTCGTCGAGTTTGGTGCGGGCATCGTTGTAGGCGCTCGTGGCGGCTTCGATTTTTTGCTGCGCGGCGGAAAGCTGATCCTGCGTTGCCTGCGAGGCGGCATATGCCGCAACGGGGGAGAGCATCGGCGTGGCAGTCAGTGCGACAGCGAGTGCGGCGCTCGTGATGATACGAGCCGGCTTCGACGCGATGAGCGCTGCGACGCGATGATTCGAATGCTGCATCCAATCCCTCTGCAATCAATCGTAGGTTATGGTTCGAACGGTATTCTACTACTGCTTTCGACCTCAACTTGAACCTTAAAGGTTCCAAAGGGTCAAGTTGAACTTGAGGCTTTGGCTTTGACCTGCAGTTATAGTGAATTGTTGAGAAACCATAGAGTTCAACTTTAACGTTACGGAACTCGGTCTGATCGCAGATTCACGCCTTAAGGGCTACTCCAACATGGGGTTTTGCACCTATAGGGTTCCCTCGCGGCGAGCCTGCTCAATTTCTTCGAGCGCCTCGGCTGGGGTGAAGGAACACGTGCCGTCGCCGAGCTTGACTGTTTGGATATCGTCTCCGACATGCACCTCTCCGCCTCGAAGCACCACACCGAAAATGCCCTCGTGGGGAAAGATGCAATCACCGGCGAGATAGTAGATAGCACAGCGGGTGTGGCAGACCTTGCCGATCTGGCTGATCTCGACCAGAACGTCGTTGCCGATCTTGAGCTGTGTGCCCAGGGGGAGCGAAAGCAGGTTGATACCTTGTGTGGTGAAGTTCTCCCCAAAGTCGCCTTCGTGCACATCGAGCCCGCGATGCTGCGCCGTCTGGATTGATTCTGCGGCCAAAAACGAGACTTGGCGGTGCCAATGCCCGGCGTGTGCATCGGAAGCGAGGCCAAACTGCTCAATGACGGTATCGTGCCCATCGGCGACGGGCGACTTGCGTGTGCCTTTGTGCGCCGACGTGTTAATCGAAACGATGCGGGCGGGTCCTTCGTAGACGTTGCTGGCGGTGCGTAGGGGAGCGGTCGTTTGAGAACGTTCCGCTAGCTCGCGTTTTGCGGCGTCAAGGATGGGGTTGTCGGTCAGATGTTCTTGGGGCACGTGTGCGCCTTTCGCTTATGAGATTGACAATATGTTGAATCCTACAACAACGGTAGGTTCATTGCCCGTTGTCGTACAGCGGTGAGCGCCGTCTTTGCTCGAGTCTGATCCTCCGATTGCCATAGATACGGTGGAACTTTGGGTGCTGGCGGTTTGGCACGCTAGAATGAATCGGTTGCACTAAGACCGCCCGTTGTGCGGGCAGTTCATGATAGGAAGTTTCCATGGCATTGCAATTTACAGAGCGCGAGTTCATTCCCGTGCTGCTCGGTGGCGACATCAACGCCTATTCGGTGGCGCGCGCCTTCTACGAGGAGTACCAGGTCAAGAGTCTGGTCTTTGGCAAGTATCAGACGGGTCCCGCGTACCGCAGCCAGATTATCGACTACACGCCCAACGTGGATATCGACACCATGCCCGTGATGCTCAAAACCGTCAACGGCATTGCCCAAGCGCATGCCGACAAGACGATTGTCCTTGTGGGCTGTGGCGACAACTATGTTGCCCTCGTGGCTCAGGCCAAGGATGCTCATGAGCTGGCGGATAACATCGTCGCTCCCTACGCGCCCTACAGCATGCTCGAGCAGTGCCAGAAGAAGGAGATCTTCTACGAGCTGTGCGAGAAGCAT
>DBFCNY010000127.1:0-4066 GCA_048298285.1 Collinsella sp. | reverse complement strand
GGGTGAGAGCGGCGATCTGCGTCGTCTTGCCACCGGGGGCCGCGCACATGTCCAGGATGTCCTCGCCGGCCTGAGCGCCCAACACCAAAGGCGGCATCATGGATGACAGGCTTTGCAAGTAGATCTTGCCGTCGCGGTAGATGTCGAGGTCCCACAGGTCGGATACCTGGGCCTCGGGCAGGATGAAAGCGTCCGGGTACCAGGCAACGGTTTGGTGTGCGATGCCGGCCTCGTCGAGTGCGGCATCGATGTCTTCGGCGGTCGCCCTGAGCGTGTTGGCGCGCAGTGTGACTGGGCGTGTGGCCGCGGCGCCAAAGCCTTCGATCATGAGCTGAGCATCGGTGGGGGCATAGGCGCCGGCGACCGTGTCGACCATAAAGCGCGGCAGGTCGGCGGCGGAGTGTTGGGCGGCAAGCTGGTCGGAAAGCTCGGTAGCGGCAAACTGCCTGAGCTTGAGCTCGGGCTTAACCTGCTTTTTCTGCTTACGACGACGCGGCTTGGACATCCGTCTTTCCTTCCACCTAAATGATTATTCTGGGACGGGGATTAAAAAAATCATTTAATCCCCGTCCCAAAAAGACTGTACTGTGGCGCCCGGGAATGATTTTTTAATCCCCGTCCCAGAATAATCATTCCCGGGCGCGTTGCGGTTGCCTAGTACTGGCTCTCGTGCTTGCTAAAGAAGTCGAAGCGCGGGGGCAGCGGCTTCACACGGTGCTCGCCGGGCTTCTCGCCCAGGCTCTCCACAAACTCGTCCGTGGAGGCAAAGATGTTATCCCAGCTAAAGAAGGCGACCGGATCGACGTCGAAGTACTCGCAGATGAGCTCGCAGCCGGCCGGGACGATGCCGTGCATCAGGACGGTCGCCACACGCAGCTCGGTAAAGGCGTCGACGAGGGCCTGCGTCATCGCGGCGTTTGCCGGCTCGCCCTCGAGCTTGTTGGCGGCCTTGGAGGCATCGCTCCAACGCTTGTTGGCGGCGCGCAGGTAGTCGTCGCACACGGCGAGCGCGCGGTGCGTCTCGAACTTGTACATGGCCTGTTCAAAGGCGAGGGCTGCCTGCTCGGCGGCTTCGACCACAGTGGCGGAGGCGGCACCGGCGGGGATGCAGCCGTTGCGGTACGGGCTCTCGTCGCCCTCCTTGACGGCGACGCCGTAGAAGCAGCTGCGGGCCAGGCGGTTGAACACGCCGGTCAAAAGGGCGCTCTCCTTAAGGGCCGGATCGATGACGCGCTTGTCGTCGCAGGCGCGCACCTCGTTGCCGTCCTTGTCCTTGCCGGTCACGCGCGTGTCGTATGCCTTGGGGCTAAAGCTCACCGGCTTCTCGGACAGGCCGAGCGACAGCCAATGCGCGCGCATCTGCTCGCAGGTGTAGTGGTTGAGCAGGTCGTCTGCCGGCGGGGGAGGCGTCTGCGAGGACGAGCTGGCTTTTTTGCCCATGTAGAGCAGGTGATAGCAGGCGCTGACGGTGCTCTGCGTAAGGTCCCAACCCAGGGCCTCCCACATGGCGGTCTGAGCGATGCAGTAGAAATAGATGTTGTCCTGACCGATGAACTGGTAGATCTGAGCGTCGTCAGAGCACCACCAGTCGCGCCAGTCGAGCGAGCTGTGCTGGTAGGTGGGAGCGGGTACCTGCGTGGAATCGGCGGCGGGCTCGCCCATGAGGGCGGCATCCTGGGCGGCGACGCCCTCGGTCACGCCGGCGGCCTTGGCATCGCGTGCGAGCACGGTACGCGTATAGCTGATGGGCGCCCACAGGCTCTCGGGCCAGCACCAGCAGGTGACGTCGGAGACGCCATCGACCTCGGGCACCGGAACGCCCCAGTCGATGTTGCCGGTGATGCGGAAGGGCACGCGCGCCTTGCCGCTGCGGAAACGCACGCCGCCGTTGGCGAGCACCGCGTGGGCATCGTCGCGCTCCTTCCAGCTGGGGAACGTGACGGTAAAGCTGCTCTTGTTGCCCTCGGGCTCCAGGACGGTGTGCTCGGGAAGCTGATCTTCGACGGCATCGAAGGCCTCGCGGAACTTGTTCTGGATGTAGAGCTGAGCCGGCAGCAGCCACTCCTCCATGGTCTTGGAGACCACGGAACGAACCTGCGGGTTCTGGGCGAGCTTGGCGGTATAGGTCTTCATAAAGTCGAGGTAGGCCGGCAGGTCGAAGTAGAGGTTGTCGACCGGGCGCAGCTCGGGCACCTCGCCGGTGAGCTGGCTCTTAGGCGCGATGAGCTCCTCGGGCTCAAACTGGTGACCCAGGTCGCACTCGTCGGCATAGGCCTTCTCGGACTTGCAGCCCTGGATGGGGCAGCGGCCGATCACCTGACGGCCGTTGAGGAACGTGCCGGCCTTGGCATCGTAGAACTGCAGCGTGGAGCGCTTGGAGATGGTGCCCTGCTCGTGCAGGCGCTCGATAATCTCGGCGGTCACCTCGTTGTGGATCTGGGCCGCCGGCTCAAGGCCCGAGCCGCCGTAGATGTCGCAGCTGATGTTGTAGTTGTTGAGGGTCGCTGCTTGGCGGGAGTGGTTGGACTCGACGTACTCGCTAATGGACTTGTCGTAGCCCTCGTTCTCCTTAAGCTTGCGGTAGCTCTCCATGATGGGCGAGCCGTAGCAGTCGGTGCCCGAGGTGAAGATGACGTTCTCGCGGCCCAGGCGGTCGCGCAGGAAACGGGCGAAGAAGTCGGCCGGGACAAAGACGCCGCCGACGTGGCCAAAGTGCAGGCCCTTGTTGCCGTAGGGCTCGCCGGCGGTAACGATGGCGCGGCGCGGCCAGCTGGGACGGTCGTTCATGGAGTATTTGGATGCCATGGGACTCCTTCGCATATGGTGAGGGCGCGGCCGGGCGCGGGGCTCGGCGGCGCAGTGGTCAATTCGTGCATATCGTTCGACATTATCGCACATGCGGACGGGTGCGTGGCAGGGGCGCTATTCTAAGATGCTATGAATGAGATTTCCAACATACATGCGTTTGAGGACGAGGATTTTCTGCACGCTTGCTTCGTGTGGGGGATGGTTGTGCTTGTGGTGTTCGCCGTGTGCCTGGTGCCGGTGTTTATGCTGCTAGGCGGGCCTGCGGACTTGGACGCGGCCGACGCGGGCGGCTGGACGGCGGTCGTGGGCTGGATGGTTGGCGTGGCTGTTGTTTGCGCGGCGTCGTTTGCCGTGCACGAGCTGGTGCACGCGGTGTTCTTTAAGCTGCTGGCGCCCGCGGGTGCGCATGTGACCTTTGGGGCGAACCGCGAGACGTGCATGATCTATGCCTGCGCCGAGGGCGTCGTGTATTCGCGTGTGAGGTATGTGGCGATTTGCCTGGCGCCGACGGTCGTTTTGACGACGGCGTTTGTCCTGGGCTTTGCGTTCTCGGGGTATCCGCTGCTGTGTTACCTGGCGGCCGGTCTGCACCTGTCGGGCTGTGTAGGCGATTGGTATTACGCGCGGACGATTATGCGCGACCGCCGCATTGTCGCCTGCGAGGACACGTCCTTTGGCGTGCGCTTTTTCGCAAGGTAGTCTTTTTGGGATGATTTTTTTGGGACGGGGATTAAAAAATCATTGTGGGAGAGGAGATGTCCATGAGGCCGTTGTTGTTGCACGCCTGCTGTGCGCCGTGCTCGCTTGAGCCGGTTCGTCTGCTGCGCGAGGAGGGGTTTGAGCCCACGATTTGCTGGACCAACCCCAATATTCAACCGCACGATGAATGGCAGCGGCGCTTGGACGAGCTGCGCCGGTGGTGTGCCGATGGCGACATCGAGCTTATCGAGGCGGGGGAGGACCGTGAGCGCTGGGAGGCCGGTGTGGCCCCGTTGGGCGCCGATCGATCCCGCCGCTGTCGTGCGTGCTATGCCCTGCGTCTGGCCGAGGCATGCCGTGTGGCCCAGGAGCACGGGTTTGAATATGTGGGCACGACGCTCGCCGTTTCGCCGTATCAGCTGTTCGAAACCTGCAATGATGTGTTGGAGCGTCTGGCTGCCGCTCGCGGTCTCACCCCGGTCATTCGCGATTTTCGCCCGTATTACCCCGAGGCCACGCGTCGCTCGCGCGAGCTGGGCATGTATCGGCAGAACTACTG
>DBFCNY010000126.1:0-2121 GCA_048298285.1 Collinsella sp. | reverse complement strand
GGGGGAGGCCTCGCGGCCTCCCCCTTTTTTGCGTTTACCGGGCAACATTCCTTATGCAATTAAATCAATTTAATCATCCACCGCTGAATATAGACGTTCACCGTTCTGTGGCCGGTTCTCTGTTCTCAATGGACTAATATTTGCTTTAGCGCGCTGATGCGCTTGTCCTGTTTTACACGGGTTGTTTTATTGATTGTGACGGAAGGACTCACATGGCAGATGTTCATGAGCTGCTTGATACTTGGATTGCCAATGTCAAGGACGAGGAGCTCCTCGCTGAGCTCAACACGATGAAGGAGCAGGGTGACGAAGACGCCATCACCGACGCTTTCTTCCAAGATCTCGCCTTCGGTACCGCCGGTCTACGTGGCACTATCGGTGCAGGCACTAACCGTATGAATATCTATACGGTTGGTCGCGCGACGCAGGGTTTTGCTGACTATCTCAATGCGACCTTCGAGCATCCGACGGTTGCCATCGCTCGCGATAGCCGCAATAAGGGTGAACTGTTCGTTAAGACGACGGCTGCCATTCTTGCCGCAAACGGCGTGACTGCTCTCGTGTATCCTAAGATTTCTCCCGTGCCGACGCTTTCCTGGGCCGTCCGTGACCTTAAGTGCTCCGGTGGCATTTGCATGACCGCTAGTCATAATCCAGCGCCTTATAACGGCTATAAGGCCTATGGCCCCGACGGCTGCCAGATTACCAGCGAGGCTGCCGATGCAATTTCTAAGGCTATCGCCGAGACCGATACGTTTACCGGCGTGAAGTCCATGGACTTCGATGAGGCTCTTGAGCAGGGTCTGGTCAAATGGATCGATGACTCGTGCCTCGAGCGTTATTATGACGCCGTTCTCGCCCGCGGCGTGACCAACCTTTCTGCCGAGGAGATCGCTGGCGCTCCGCTTAAGCTCGTCTACACTCCGCTCAACGGCACCGGCCTCATTCCCGTCACGACGGTGCTCGAGCGCGCTGGCATCACCGATGTCACGGTTGTTCCCGAGCAGAAGGAGCCTAACGGCGATTTCCCGACCTGCCCGTATCCTAACCCCGAGATTCGCCAGGCCATGCAGAAGGGCATTGACCTGTGCGAGCAGGTTCACCCTGATCTGCTGCTTGCAACCGATCCTGACGCCGATCGCGTTGGCGTTGCCGTTAAGAATAGCGATGACTATCTGCTGCTGACCGGCAATGAGATGGGCGTTCTGCTGCTCGACTATATCTGCAAGACCCGCGCTGCTCGCGGTGAGGACCTCACTAAGAAGGTTGCTGTCACTACTATCGTTTCTTCCGCCATGGTTGACGCTCTGGCCGACGAGTACGGTTTTGAGCTCCGTCGTTGCCTGACGGGCTTCAAGTACATCGGCGACATCATTACTTCTCTTTCCGATGCTGGCGAGGTCGATCGCTTTATCTTCGGTTTTGAGGAGAGCTACGGCTATCTGGCCGGCGACCACGTGCGCGACAAGGACGCTGTGAGCACTTCGCTTTTGATTTGCCAGATGGCGCAGTATTACAAGCTCCAGGGAAAGAACCTTGCCGACGCGATGCACGAGCTGTACGAGAAGTATGGCTACTATCACAACAAGACGATTTCGCTGAGCTATCCGGGTGCTGAGGGTGCGGCAAAGATGGCCGGCATCATGGCCGGTCTGCGCGAGAACCCGCCCGCGGAGCTCGCCGGTTCCAAGATTGAGGCCGTCGTTGATTACAACACCTGCGTGAACGGCCTGCCGAAGGCTAATGTTATTGAGTTCGATCTTGAGGGTGGCAACAAGGGTATTGTTCGTCCTTCCGGCACCGAGCCCAAGATTAAGCTGTACATCTTTGCTAAGGGCGCGGATGCCGCCGAGGCAGATGCAGCACTTGACGCGATCGAGGAGTCCGGTCGCAAGTTGTTGGCCTAAGGCTTTGAAAGCCTATTTCTATAGTTAGACGGAGGAGGGGATCTCGGAAACGAGGTCCCCTCTTTATTACTGGCAAATATAGCTGAGGATCACAAGATGTGTAGGAAATGTGTACGCCCAGATTCCCGCCCCCGGGGCCCCTCCGGTCTGGCAATATATCTCCTTGCCGCGCGGCCCGGTGGAACCGGATGAGCCGCAAAGCGTGCACCTTGAG
>DBFCNY010000125.1:0-4365 GCA_048298285.1 Collinsella sp. | reverse complement strand
CATTAAGTCGGAATCGAACTGGGATCCCGAGGCCGAGTCGAATCAGGGTGCTCAGGGATTGATGCAGCTGATGCCCGAGACTGCCCAGGATATGATTGCCAAGGGCCTTGTCGATGGTGGGGAGTATTCGGCCGACAACCTTAACGATCCAGCTACGAATATCGAGTTTGGCTGCGCATACCTCTCGTATCTTCTCGCCTATTTCAGCGGGTCGACGGATAGTGCCATCGCCGCCTATAACGCCGGTATGGGCAATGTCGACGGATGGGCGCAGCAGAACACGTCACTCCATAATGCGATTACCTTCCCTGAAACTCAGGCTTATCTGATTCGCGTCAATAATGCCTGGGTTCGATATAAGACTCTCTATCCCGATCGGTTCGTATAGGACTAAGCCCACCGCCTGCGTATACTGCAGATGTATGAGTTAGGAGTATCCATGGCGGAATTTGAAGTAGAACGCGTTGGTGGTGAACTTAAGCGCTTTGGCGTTGAGGGCGCTGAGGTGCCGTTTGAAGTCGTTTCCCCCTATGAGCCTGCCGGTTCCCAGCCCAAGGCCATTGAGTCACTTGTGCGGGGCGTGAGGGACGGAGACCGCTATCAGGTTTTGCTGGGTGTGACTGGTTCGGGTAAGACTTTTACGATGGCCAAAACCATTGAGGCCTTGGGTAAGCCGACCCTTGTCATGGCTCCGAATAAAACGCTCGCCGCTCAGCTTGCGAGCGAGCTCAAAGAGTTCTTTCCCAATAACGCTGTGGTCTACTTCGTCTCGTACTACGACTACTATCAGCCCGAGGCGTATGTGCCGCAAAGCGATACATATATCGAGAAAGACTCCTCGATTAACGAAGAGGTCGAGATGCTGCGCCATCAGGCGACCGCGTCACTGCTCTCTCGACGTGATGTGATCGTTGTCGCATCGGTCTCGTGTATCTATGGCATTGGCTCTCCTGAGGACTATGCGGGTCTGGCTCCAAACGTCGACAAGAAGGTGCCGCTCGAGCGCGATGACTTTATCCATGCGCTTATTGACATTCAATATGATCGCAATGACTATGACTTGGCACGCGGCACGTTCCGCGTGCGCGGCGATGTTGTCGACGTGTATCCGCCTTATGCCGAGCATCCGTTGCGGTTTGAGTTCTTTGGCGACGAGGTCGAGCTGATTGCCGAGATCGATGAGGTCACCGGTGAGATGCTTCGTGAGTACGAGGCCATCCCCGTATGGCCGGCATCACACTACGTGACCGAGAAGCCGAAGGTCAAGGCTGCTCTGAAATCGATCAGCGAAGAGTGCGAGAAGCGCGTGGCGGAGCTCAAGGCGACCGACAAGTTGCTCGAGGCGCAGCGTCTGCAGCAGCGCACCGATTATGATCTTGAGATGCTCGAGACGATGGGCTTTTGCAACGGCATCGAGAACTACTCGCGTCATCTGGACGGTCGCAAGCCGGGTGAGCCGCCGTTTACCCTAATCGATTACTTTCCCAAGGATATGCTCTGCATCATCGATGAGAGCCATGTGACGGTGCCGCAGATTCGCGGCATGCACGAAGGTGACCGCTCGCGTAAGGTGACGCTGGTGGAACACGGTTTTCGCCTGCCCTCGGCGCTCGATAACCGCCCGCTTCGTTTCGATGAGTTTGAGGCAAGGATACCCCAGTTTATCTATGTTTCGGCCACGCCGGGCGACTACGAGCTGCGGGTGAGCCAAAACGATGTGGAGCAGATTATTCGTCCGACTGGCCTGCTCGACCCCAAGATTGACGTGCGTCCAGTTCGCGGCCAGATTGACGATCTTGAGGACGAGATTCGCGAGCGCGTTGCCCGCAAGGAGCGCGTGCTGGTGACCACGTTGACCAAGCGCATGGCCGAGGACCTGACCGACCATCTGCTCGACGCGGGCATTAAGGTCAATTACATGCACTCTGATACGGCGACAATGGACCGTGTCGAGATCCTGCGAACGCTGCGCGAGGGCAAGATCGATGTTCTCGTTGGCATCAACCTGCTTCGCGAGGGCTTGGATCTCCCCGAGGTCTCACTGGTGGCAATTCTCGATGCCGATAAGGAAGGCTTCTTGCGCAACCGCCGTTCGCTGATTCAGACGATTGGCCGTGCGGCCCGTAACGCCGATGGTGAAGTCATCATGTATGCAGACGTTGTGACCGATTCGATGAAAGAGGCCATCGAGGAGACGCAGCGCCGTCGCGAGATTCAGATGGCATATAACGAAGAACATGGCATTGTGCCCAAGACAGTGCGCAAGGCCATCAACGACATCTCAAGTTTTATTGCCGAGGCCGAAAAAACTGTGGGCTCCAAGGGACGCTCGAAGGGCGACTCTCTTGGTCATGGCGCATTCTATACGCCCGATGAGTCGGGCGAGGGCGGCGTGCCGGAAACGGTGGCGCCCGAGCAGACACTTGCGGAGCAGTTGGAAGAACTGCCGCATGACGAGCTTGTGCGGATTGTCGAAACCATGGAAGAGGATATGCGTAACGCTTCTGCCGCCATGGACTTTGAGGAGGCGGCGCGCCTGCGCGATGCCGTCGTTCAGATTCGGGCGATGCTCGAGGGCGCGTCTGAGGACGAGACGATCGAGCGCTTACGTTCACAGGCCCGCAAGGGTTCCACGTTCGCATCGGGCAGAAAACGCCAGGGTGCACGGTTTAAGAAATAGCGAACAGGCCCCGAGTTCCCTGTGGAGCTCGGGGCCTGTGTCTTTTGCGCACTGGAATTCGTGCGTTAGAGGTCTGCAATCAGGGCTTCGGCACAACGGATGCCGTCGGTGGCCGCGCTCATGATGCCGCCAGCATATCCAGCTCCCTCACCACAAGGGTAGAGGCCCGGGGTCGACACGGCATGGCACGTTCGGTCTCGGGTGACAGTGGCAGGTGAGCTCGAACGAGTCTCCACGCCGGTAAGAACGGCATCGGGGCGGTCGTAGCCTCGTAGCTTTTTTCCGAGTAGGGGAAGTCCCAGGCGGAGCGACTCGACGATATGCTGCGGCAGGGCTTCGTCAATTGCCGTCCAGGTCACACCGAGCGGATAGGTGGGCTTTACCTTTCCGGGCGCCTTGCTGGCGCGTCCTGCGAGGAAATCTCCGACGAGTTGTGCCGGTGCGTTCCAGTTGGAACCGCCTAGGCGATAGGCGGCCGCCTCGCAGGCGCGCTGGAGCTCGATGCCGGCGAGCGGGTCATCGTTGGGAAGGTCCTCAGGCGTGACGTTAACGAGCAGGGCGGCGTTTGCGTTGCGTCCGTCGCGGGCATTGAGGCTGGCGCCGTTGACGCACAGGTGGCCCTGCTCGGAAGAGGCGGCGACAACCTGCCCGCCGGGGCACATGCAAAACGAGAACACGCTGCGGCCGTTGGGAAGATGGGCGACGAGCTTGTAGGGGGCTGCTCCGAGGGCAGGATGTCCCGCCAAGGCTCCATATTGGGCTCGGTCGATGTCGCGCTGCGGATGCTCGATGCGAACGCCCATGGCAAAGGTCTTTTGTGCGAGGGCCACGTTGTGGTCCTTAAGGAGCTCAAAAATATCGCGAGCAGAATGCCCGCAGGCGAGGATGAGGTGCTTTGTCTCGATTGGCTCGTAAGCGGCGTCTTGGGACGATTGGACATCAATACCGGTGATGGCGCCAGACGCGTCGATGTGAATGTCGACGAGCTTTGTTCGATAACGGACGATACCTCCGAGCTGCTCGATGCGCTGGGATATAGCGGTGACAACCGTGGGAAGGATGTCGGAGCCAATGTGCGGTTTGGCGTCCCACAGGATGTCGCGAGGTGAGCCCGCTTTGACGAAGGTCTCAAGAATCAGTCGATGGGCAGGATTCTTGGTTCCCGTGTTGAGCTTGCCGTCCGAGAAGGTCCCTGCGCCGCCCAGGCCAAATTGGATATTGCTTTCGGGGTCGAGGATACGCTCCTTAAGAAAGAGATCAATCGCTTCCGAGCGGCGAAGCGCGGGGTCGCCGCGCTCGATGAGCAGGGGTTTAAGGCCCGCTTCGGCAAGGGTCAGGGCGGCGAAGAGACCGGCGCAACCGGCGCCGACAACGACGGGACGCCCCTTGGGTGCATTTGGGACAGGGTTGGGGAATGAAGGAGCCTCGCCGTCTACCATGCGGATGCGCGAGCGGTCGCGCTCGGCGACGCGGTCGACCACCTCCTGCTCGAGTCGGGAGCTTGTCAGCTCGACTCGAAAGCTCAAAATAAAATGGACATCTCGTTTTTTACGGGCGTCGATTGACTTGCGATGGAGCTCAATGGCTTTAATCTGGGAATCCTCGCATCGCAGGGCTCGTTTGACGGCGCGTCTACCAATAGCAAGGCAGGCGGCTTCGTCGCCGGCCTCATCGAGCGACGCGTT
>DBFCNY010000124.1:0-6385 GCA_048298285.1 Collinsella sp. | reverse complement strand
CCGACAGGCAACGGCATCGCCCGCCACTCAGCCCCATCCCCACCTGAGTTGCGGTGAAATAGTTCCTGGATTTAGGCTTATTCGAGCCTTTCAGGAACTATTCCACCGCAACTTTCTGTAAGGGTGGTTTTTAGTGCCGCCGAGGGGCACTAATCAACCGTTTGCCGATATGTTTGGCTACGACTCATGACTCTGACCTGCCCCGTCAAGCTTTTGGTCAGTTCATGGCAAGGTCAGGCGGGCCAAATATGGGATAGCGTAGTGTCATTCACTCCCCCTCGAGACCATGGGGTCGAAAATGAGTCATGATAAACGCTGTACCAAACCGCAATTAGAGCTGTTCTTCCGGTTATTCGAGGCCCATCATGGCGGGCACCTGTTTGTAGCTACCAAAAAATGGGATGAACGCTGTGCCTACGCGCTCATGCAAAAAGAGATGATTATTCGACTCTACAACCATGTCTACGCTGATCCCGCGTATTGGAATGACCTCGGCGTCGAAGATCGCATCTTTCAATTAGCATCCGCTATTGCGGTCGTTGAACCGAATGCCGTGTTTTGTGGAGCAACGGCGGCACTGCTCTATGGCATCGGTTCTGCATATTCGCTTCTCGACAAGGTGCAAGTGCTGTTGCCGCGTTCCACCAGACGCGATATGTACGAATTCGTTGAATACCGACGCTGGCGGCCGGGCGACGTATGGCAGCTCGGTCCTTTTACGTTAACGAATCCATATCGCACGGTGGTCGACATCGCCCGAACTAACGCTTTTCGATATGCACTAGGCTATGTCGACGGGTTGGCTCGTGAGTACGGTGTCGAGCGTGAAGAATTGCGTGCATATGCACAAACGAACTGCCGCGGACTGCACGGCATCGCGCGCGCATTTGACGTTTTTGAACACATGGATGGCAGATCGGATAACGGTGGAGAATCCGAAGCACGGGCGGCAATGATTCTGGCGGGAGTTGCCGCTCCCGAACTTCAGGTTGAAATCACTCGACCGGGAAACGCCGGCTATTATTTGGCAGATTACGGCTGGCAGATGCCAAACGGCTCATGGATGCTGGCTGAGCTGCATGGACTAGGCAAGTTTGAGGACGATGCCCAAAATGATCCGGAACATACTGCGGCAAAAACCTATCGAGCTGCCCTCATGCGCGACACGAACCTGCGTGCCATGGGCCACAACGTCATTCATTTCAAGCTCTCAGACACCTACGATGTCAAAGCGTTCGGCTCCATGATGCGCGGCTACGGTATACCAACCACAAAACCCTACGCAGACTCCTGACCGGCTGTCCTCATCTTCTCGACAACAGAACCCATCATCGACCCAGCCCGCTCGGCCTCAATAAGTTGCGGTGAAATAGTTCCTGGATAACAGCTTTTGCGGCTAATCCAGGAACTATGTCACCGCAACTTAGGAGGGGATGTGGGGTCCCCGGCATGTATATGAAAACGGCTCTGGTCCCAAAAGGAGCCAAAGCCGTTAAAGATATCCTATGGAGCGGGCGACGGGAATCGAACCCGCGTCATCAGCTTGGAAGGCTGGGGTTCTACCATTGAACTACGCCCGCAAGATATGGTCGGGACGACAGGATTTGAACCTGCGACATCCTGCTCCCAAAGCAGGCGCGCTACCAAACTGCGCCACGTCCCGAAGGTGTTGAGCAGCTAAGGTCTAAACCTTGCGTGTCCCAAAGCGAAGGAAATTATAGGGGAGACTCCCCGCCTGTGCAAGCGCAGAAACCCTAGCTCCTCGAATGTGCGACAAACTTGCTGTGGAGCAGACCAATCACAAACGCCACCACGGCAACCGGCGCCCACGCGGCACCGATGTCTGCCAGGGGTAGCGCATCAAACGGCAGCCACGCGCCCGCAAAGAACGCATCGCGGACCGAGGTGATCACGCTCTGCACGGCAACCACGCCGCCGACCCAGACCCACACCTGCGGATGAGCGTCGCAAAAGCCATGCACCAGGCCCATCAGTACCAGCACGATGGCAACGGGATACAAAGCGTTGAGCATGGGCACCGAGAACATAAGAATCACGTCGAGGCCCACATTGGAGAGCACGCACGAAAACGCTGCGAACACAAAGGCGAGAATCGCAAAGGGACGGCGTATGGCCTCCTCGGAGGCCTCCGCTCCCCCTTCGACCACATACGTCTCGCAGAAGTAACGCGAGCAGCAGCTGATGAGGCCGATGCACACGTTCATGCAGGCGAGAAAGAAAATCGCAAATACCACAACCGTGCCGGCAAGGCCAAAGTGCATGGAGGCCGAGCGAGCAAGGATTGCAGCGCCGTTGGTGGCGTCGGGCATCACGGTGCCGAGCTGCATACCGGCAAGGGCCAAGCCGCAATAGATGATGGCCATGAGCACGCCGGCGATCACACCGGAACGCGAAATCTCGAAGGCCACGCGTTTGTCATCGGTAACACCCAACTCGTGGATGGTCTCGGCGATGATGATGCCGAAGGCGAGCGACGCAAGCAGGTCCATGGTCTGGTAGCCGGTCAAGAAGCCTTGAACCGCAGCGCCGGCATCATAGGGAGCTTGCGGGGCAGCAGCCGGTCCCAGCGGCGAGATCACGGCAGCACCCACGACCAGCACGATGAGCGCGATGAGCGCGGGGCCCGTAATGCGACCGAGTACGCGTGTGATGACCCCCGGGCGCAGCGTAAGCACAAACGCGACGACAAAGAAGCCGACGGCAAACACCAGGCGAGCCGTGCCGAGCGAGACGCCCTCGGGCAGCAGCGGCACTAGCATCTCGAACGCCGTAGAGCTTGTGCGCGGAATGGCCAGGCACGGACCGATGGCCAGGTAGACCGCCGCAACGAAGAATTCACCAAACTTAGGATGCACGCGCCCGGCCAGCTCGCGGGCCGTGCCGGCGAGCGCGACGGCGATAAATCCCATGACGGGCAGACCGATGGCGGCAATCAGAAAGCCGAGCATGGCGACCGGCGTGGCAGAACCTGCCTGGAGCGCCAGCAGCGGCGGAATAATGAGGTTGCCGGCGCCGAAGAGCATCGAGAACAGGGCGATGCCAACGGTAACGACATGATCGGAGCGTAGACCACGCGGGGCGGATGAGGCCATATGCACACCTTTCGGGTCGAAACAAAAACGGGACGGGCAAAAACACCCGTCCCGCAAGTATAAACGGTCTAGCAGCTTTAGCAGGCTAAATCGCATAGAGCATCGATAGCCGTGTCAACTTCTTCGGTAGTGTTGAAATACCCAAACGAGAAGCGAACGATACCCTGGCGCTCGGTCCCCAGCGCGCGGTGCATGAGCGGAGCGCAATGGGCGCCGGGGCGCGTCGCAATCCCCCACCCTTGCATGAGCGCGTCCGAGATCTCGGCAGAGTCGATATCGCCCACGTTGAGCGACGCAATCGCAGAGCGCATCGGCTGGTCAAAGGCACCATAGAGCTTAATCCCCGGAATCTCGCGCACGCCGGCGAGGAAACGCTCGGCAAGCGCGCGCTTACGCGTCGCAATCGCCTCGGCCCCACCCTGGGCCTCGATAAAGTCGAGACCGGCAGAAAGGCCCGCGATGCCGTGACCGTTGAGCGTGCCCGCCTCAAGGCGCGTGGGCCACTCAAGCGGCTGCAGCGCATCGAAGCTGTGCACGCCCGTGCCGCCCATGGCCCAGGGCGCCACGTCGACACCCTCCGCCACGGCCAGACCGCCGGTGCCCTGCGGGCCCATCAATCCCTTGTGGCCGGTAAAGCACACGACGTCGAGCCCCATGGCCTGCATGTCGATCTTCGCCGTACCGGCAGACTGGGAGGCGTCGACGATCACCAGCGCACCGGCAGCATGAGCCATGGCCGCCACGCGCGCAATGTCGACCGCGTTGCCGGTCACATTGGAGGCGTGCGTCACCACCACAGCACGCGTGCCCAGCGTGACCAACCGCTCGAGCTCGTCGTAGTCGAGCGCGCCGCTTACGTCACAGCCCGCATGCTCAACGGTCACACCCCGCTCCGCTGCCAGGCGGTTGAGCGGACGCAGCACGGAGTTGTGCTCAAGGACCGTCGTGACCACGCGGTCGCCGGGGCGCACCACGCCACAGATGGCGGTGTTGAGCGCCGCCGTAGAGTTGGGCGTAAAGCACACATGGTCCGCCCTCGGGCAACCTAAAAGGCGCGCGAGCTTGGCACGGCAACCGTGAATCGTACGAGCGGCATCGAGGGCACCCGACGTGGCGCCACGCCCGGCATTGCCGAGCGAGCACATCGCCTGCGTCACGGCATCGATCACCGTCTGCGGCTTGTGCATGGTCGTCGCCGCGTTATCCAGGTAGATCATCGCACGACCTCCCACATATCAATCACGGTATAGCCCTCGGTGGGAACGCCCGCCGCGGCGAGTTCGCCGCGCAGCAGCTCCTCATCGACAGGCAACGCCTTCCACGCCAGACCGCAGCCGGCAGCGACCTCCCCGGGCACGGGAATCGTTCGCCCGGGAAGGCCGCGCTCAATGCACAGGGACTCGCAACCCATGGCGGCCGCCGTGGTGGGAAACGTGATGACAAGCGCCGGGCGCTTCTCCCTCATGGCAACTCCAACCAATACGCTACGGGCGCACGACGCGCACGGCCTGTTCCATCTTCTCCACGATTACGTACATGTTGGTGACCTCGCCCACCGCAAGCTGGTCTTTAATGCCATAGTGGTCGAGGCAGGTACCGCAGGTGAGAATCTCGACACCCTGCTCCGCCAAGCCCTTCAGGTCATCGAGCACCGGCGAGCCCTCGACGGTGAGCTTGGCACCGCCGTTGTAGAACAGCATAGTCGCGGGCAGCTCCTCCTGCTGCGTCACGGCAAAGACAAACGCCTTCATAAGCTTGTGGCCCAGCTCGTCGTCGCCACGGCCCATGCAATCGGTATAGACGGAAATGACAAGTTTGCCCTTGCCGGCGCTGGCGTCGCAGAAAGCGGCGCCGTCCTGCTCGGGGTCCGCAACGGCCACGGCACCGGCGGTCGCGACAGTCACGTGCCACTCGGCGTCCGAGATCTTCTCGACCGAGGCCGCGCAGCCCTTCTCCTGCGCCATCTTGGAGATGTTCTTGACGGCGGTCTCGTTATCGACCGAGGTCACCACGGCACCCACGCCATCAAGCTGTTTGAGTGCCTTAAGCGTCTTGACGACGGGCAGCGGGCAGGCATCGCCCATGGCATTGACTTCAATTTTGGTAGACATATTTTTTCCTTTCAAAAGGGACCGCCCAGAACAGTAGGCGGTCGCATAAACGGTTTTCCTTAATGCACAACGCGAACGGCAGGACCGCCTGGCACCGGCTCGCACACGCGACCGACGACGGCGGCGATGCGACCCTCGGCATGCAGACGGCGCGCAAGCTCATCCACATCGGCAGCAGGTGCCGCGATAAGCAGGCCACCAGACGTCTGCGGATCGTACAGCGCATCCAGCATGCCCGGCTTCAGGTCCTCGTCGGCAGCCACGCGCGGGCCAAAGAAGTCCTGGTTGCGGTAGGAGCCCGCGGGGATAATGCCCATACGCGCCATGTCGAGCACCTGGTCAAAGAGTGGCACCGCCCCCGACGCAAGCTCAACTTGCACGCCCGAGCCCTCGGCCATCTCGCACGCGTGCCCGATCAGGCCAAAGCCCGTAATGTCGGTGCAGCCGTGAAGCTCAAGCCCCTCGGCCAGACGAATCGGAGCCTCGTTGAGGGTGCGCATCGAGTCAAACATGGCTGCGGCCTCGTCCTGCTCGATGAGCTCGCCCTTAATGGCCGTGGTGATGATGCCCGAGCCAACTGCCTTGGTCAGCAGTAACGCATCGCCCACGCGCGCGCCGCTGTTGGCGAGCATGCGGTCGAGCGCGACAAACCCGCTCACGGACAGGCCGTACTTGGGCTCGTCGTCGTTGATGGTGTGACCGCCCGCGATGGAGCAACCCGCCTCGACGCACTTGTCGGCGCCGCCCGCCAGAATCTGACCGGCAACCTCAACGCCCAGACAGCTCGGGATGCACAGCAAGTTCATGGCATGGCTCGGCCGCCCGCCCATGGCGTAGATGTCCGACAGCGAGTTGGCCGCGGCAATCTGGCCAAATAGAAACGGGTCGTCGACCATCGGCGGGAAGAAGTCGATGGACTGCACGAGACCCAAGTTATCGCCAACGCGAAAGACGCTCGCATCGTCGGAGGTATCGAACCCCACGAGCAAGTTGTCGTTATGCACATTGGGTAAATCGCCCAGGACCTGGGCGAGGGCTCCGGGGGCCAACTTAGCGGCTCAACCGCTCGCGGCCGTCATAGACGTGAGCTTAATCTGATCGTCAGCCATCGATACCTCCTCTCATCGGTCAATCATTTTCTCCCAGTATACGCATGAATGC
>DBFCNY010000123.1:0-2677 GCA_048298285.1 Collinsella sp. | reverse complement strand
GCATTCTCTATAGGGGATGCAATTCTCGCGTGGAATCTGCTTCATTCGTAATTATCCCACCGTATGCGACGGGCGCATACCAGACAGAGGGCGTTGGCGTCTTATGGACACCAGCAGGCATGGATGTTGCCGCGTTGTGAGGGGCTTTGAGCGCTGTGTTTGGTTGCTGCTTGTTGTTTGCGCCGTGCTCAGTCCCGATCGTCGTCGCCGGCTGCGCAGCAGGCGTAGGCCGTGAGCGTGAGAAGCCCCATGAGGAGCCCTATTCCGAAGGGCGCGAATCCCATCCTTCCACCTCCTTCGCGTAGACGACGGTGCGCGAGTTGCTCGTCTGGTAGCTGCACGTCACGAAGGCCCAGGCCTGCGCGACGTCCGAAGGCTCTTCCAGGACGACCTCGCACCGGGACAATTTGTCCCCGAGGTAGGCGGCGAGCGCCGGCGCGTCTGCGAAGTCTGTCCGCTTGCCCTCCGAGCTCGCGTCGACCACGTCGGCCGCGAAGACCTCGAGCTCGATCGCCTTCTCGCGGGTGTAGACCCGGATGGTGCGGTGCCCCTCGGCGAAGTCGCGAGACGAGTACTGCGCGAGCGGCGCGAACATGGTGCCGTCGGACATGTGGTGCCCGTAGACGATGACGAGCGGGCTCTCGGCGCCTTGCGCGCACCCGGCGTCGATGTAGGGAGCGCCCCACGCTGATCTTTCGCCGCCGGCGTCGTGCGTGAGGTAGAAGTCGGGCGATTCAGGCCGGCCCTGGACGATCGGGTAGTCGACGGTCGTGCCCGGCACGCGCACCCAAGCGACGACGGAGGCGGGAAGGGCGTCCCAGTCGATGCCGCCTCCCGTCTCTTGAGCCTCCATCGCCGCGCCCTCTTCCGCAGCGGGCACCTCGTGCACCTCGTACGGGTTCCTCTCGGGCAGCGGCAGGACGGCGAGCGCCGCCAGCGCCAGCAACGCCACGGCAATGGCGAGCGCCGTGGCGGCTTTCCCTTTGTTCATGTCCTCCCCCGTTCGCAGGGGAGGCCCCGGGCGATCGCCCAGGGCCTCCGGTTCGGTATCGATGCGGCGCCGCTACTCTTCCGGCTCGTCGGCAGGCTCTTCGGCTGCCGCGTCCTTGCTTGCGCCGGCCGTCTTGCGCTTGCGGTACGCGAGCGCCCCGCCCGCGCCCGCCGCAGCTGCCAGAGCGATGCCTGCGGCCACGGCGTAGCCGGTGCCGTCGGGGGCGTCGGCCCCGGTCTTGGCGTAGGGCTCCTCGGGCACCTCGGGCGTGCCGGGGTTGTCCACGACGACGCTCTGCTCGGCGGAGTCGATGTCCTCGTGGGCCGCGACGACGTTGCCGGCGGAGTCCAGGACCTTCTCGAAGACGACGAGCTCGTCTCCCTCGGCCAGGCCCTCGGTGTCGAACTCGAAGGTCACCTCGACGGTGCCGGAGGGCGCCTCGGGCTCGAAGGGCGTGCGCGCGGTCACCTCGTTGCCGTCCTTGTCGAGGAACGGCTCTCCGGTGCCCTTGTCCATGAGCGTGCCCACGGCGATGTAGGTCTCGCCGGGGACGAGGCCCTTGTAGGCCACCGTGTCGACGACCTTGGCCTTGCCGGCCTCGATGACCTGGTCGCCGTCTGCGGCGTCGGCCGCCTGGGTGCCCACCTCGACGGCGACGTGGACTGTCTGGCCCTCGTCGGAGAGGTCCGCGTGCGACGCCACCTCGGCCTCGTCCTTGCGTAGGCTCTCGAACGCGACCAGGTCGCGGCCGCCGAGCAGGCTCGCGTCGAAGGAGATCTCGACGTCATGGCTGCCGGTCGAGAGCGCGGGGGCGAACTCGGCCTTGGCCTCCACGGGCTTGCCCGAGGCGTCGGCCATGGGCTCGCCGGTCGCCTTGTCGACGAGGGTTGCCGAGAGCTCGTACGCCTCGCCGGCCGTCAGCCCCTCGTAGGCGACCGCGTCGACGACCTTGGCCACGGCGTCGGCCGAGACGTCCTTGTCGCCGTCCGCCCCGTCCTTTGCCGTGGTGGAGATGCGCGGGCCCTCCTGGTCGTCGAGGCCCATCCACACGGCCTTCGCGACCGTCGAGTCGCGATCGACCCAGAAGCTCCTCGTGATGAGCTCGAGGCCCTCGTTGGCCTCGCAGCGCAGCTCGGTCATGGTGTAGGCGCCGTACGGCAGTGCCGCCAGCGAGTCGTCGACCGGCGCCGAGGAGCCGTCCTCGCCGAGCGAGAACCAGATGCCGGCCTTCGGGTCCATGTCGGCGGCAATCGGGCCCTCATGGCCGAGCAGGGCGTCGTTGGCGTTGGTGTCCCTCGAGTGCCTGTTCCAGCTGCTCGCGGTCGACGCGTCGCCGTTGCGGTCCGTGACCAGCACGTGAGTCTCGCCGGTGGCCGCGTTCTCGATGGCGAACGGGACCATGAGGCCGGCGTTGTCGGACTCGCTCTTCTTGGAGAGCTCGAGGTCGTTGCGCACCACCTGGTCGCGAAACTCGAGCGCGGCGCCGTCCGCGGAGGCGCTCACGATCTCGCCGCCGGTGCGGACCTCGAAGGTGCGGGGCTCGCCGTCGGTCAGCAGGTAGCTCCCGTTCGTCGCCGTCTCCCGCACGTCGTAGGTCCCGTACGGCAGTGCGTCGGCCGCGGTCTGCGCGGTGTAGGCGCCGGCCTCGTCGTTCCATGCGGTGGTCAGCGTGGCCACGGCCTCGCC
>DBFCNY010000122.1:0-5341 GCA_048298285.1 Collinsella sp. | reverse complement strand
CCCATACCCCAGGCAGGCTTCCATCCCTAAAATGCGACAATGGGACAGTCCCTTTGTCGCATCCTCAACGGGCCGGCGACTCGGTCCAAACCACGGTAACCCTGCGAGCGCCCGGCAATGTGGTGCCGCAAAAATCGAAAGGAATGTGTCAGATGTACGAGATCGACCTTAACCTCCCTAAGCAGATCGTCGCTGACGTCCTGTCCAACCACGAGATCCACAGCGTCGCTTTCGTCGGCTGCGGTGCTTCCATGTCCGACCTTTACCCCGCCAAGTACTTCCTGGCCAACAACACGGACAAGCTGAACGTTCAGATCTTCACCGCTAACGAGTTCAACTACGACACGCCTTCCTGGGTCAACGAGCACACCTTCGTGATCACCTGCTCTCTCGGTGGCTCCACGCCCGAGACCGTCGAGGCCAACAAGACCGCCAAGAAGCACAACTGCCCGGTCGTCTCCCTCACCAACAAGGCTGGCTCCGCTCTGACCGTCGACGCTGACTACGTCATCGTTCACGGCTTCCACGCCAACCATGCTGCCAAGGCCGAGAAGCCCGCCTACGCCATCGCTCTTGCTCTCGAGATCCTTCAGCAGACCGAGGGCTATGATCACTACGAGGACATGATCACCGGCCTCACCAACATCTTCGAGCTCATCCAGAACGCTGCTGAGTCCGCCAAGGGCCTGGCCAAGCAGTTCGCTCAGGACTTCAA
This sequence comes from Collinsella sp., assembly GCA_048298285.1. Classification (GTDB taxonomy): domain Bacteria; phylum Actinomycetota; class Coriobacteriia; order Coriobacteriales; family Coriobacteriaceae; genus Collinsella. The sequence continues at coordinate 4,626 of DBFCNY010000122.1, read as the reverse complement.
GGACGACAAGATGGTCTACTTCATGGCCTCCGGTGCCTCCGAGAAGATGGCATACTCTCACGCCGCCTTCCTGTTCACCGAGATGCAGTGGATCGACGCCGCCGCCTACAACACCGGCGAGTACTTCCACGGCCCGTTCGAGGTTTCCACCGAGGGTAAGCCCTACATCTTCTTCATGTCCGACGGTGCTACCCGTCCGATGGACGCTCGCGCCCTCACCTTCCTGCAGCGCATGGGCGCCAAGGTCGCTCTGATCGACGCCAAGGACTACGGCCTGGCCGACGCCGTGCCGGCAAGCGTCCTCACCTACTTCAACCCGCTGCTGCACCTCGCCGTTATGCGCGAGTACGGCAACCAGCTCGCCGAGGCCCGTCAGCACCCGCTGACCATGCGTCGCTACATGTGGAAGCTTTCCTACTAATCGCAAGTAAGTAGACCTTACGGGTTGATTGAGAGGGGATGGGGTTTGTGCCCCGTCCCCTTTTTGCTTTGGGGGCGTGTCTGTCGCGCCGCAAAACCCCAGATAAAACCTACCAAAATAAACCTGTCCCTTTTTGGCAGGTGGGAGGAGATGCGTATGATCAAAGCGGTGCTGTTTGATATGGACGGCGTGCTGGTCGATACCGAGTGGTTCTACAACCGCCGCCGCGTGGCGTTTATGGAGGAGAAGGGGTTTCACTTTGACGAGATCCCCGATCTTTCGGGGTCAAACGAGCCAGCCATTTGGAAGGCGCTGGTGCCCGACGATGTTGAGCTGCGTGAGCGCCTGCGCGTGGAGTACAAGCAGGTCTACAGCCCGGTCCATCCCGTTCCGTATGCCGAGCTGCTTAACGAGCAGACGGCACCGGTCATGCGTGCGCTGCACGAGCGCGGTGTGAAGTGCGCCATCGCGAGCTCGTCCTATCGCGAGCTTATCGACGAGCTGGTGGAGATTGCCGACATTGCCGACGTGCTGGACTACACCATCAGCGGCCACGAGTGCAGCGCGTTTAAGCCCGACCCCGAGATCTACCAGCGCGCCATGGAGGCGCTGGGGGTGGAGTCTGCCGACTGCCTGGTTATCGAGGATTCGCCTTTGGGGATCGAGGCTGGCAAGCGCTCCGGCGCCCGAGTCCTGGCGCTGCGTCCGCACGAGGGCGTCAACCTAGATCAGTCCGCCGCCGACACCATCATCGACAACCTCGCCGACATTTTGGCCTCTTTGTAGCGCCAATCCACCGCGAGAAGTACGGATCCATACGCCTTTTGCAGGGATTTGGTTCAATTTGGCCTCTATTTGGATCCGCTTGGCTTCGCTTTGGACTAAGTGAGTAGACTTTTTGGCACTCGCCGAGCACAAAGCGTATCTGCCTTAGCAAAACCGCAGGTCACAGAGGTGGCTGTTTTGGGTGTGCTCGGCAGGTCGCGAAAAGTCTACTCACTTGAAATTTGGGTCTTTGGTCGTGGGGGCTCACGGTCCCGTTTTGGTTATCGAGAGAGGGTGAATTAAACTGGGCCGCGCCGCGCCATGCTACAATCGCCGGCATGCCCCACAATTTTATTTGCCTTCGAAAGGAGCCTACGTGGCGAACGCCATCGATCAGCTCACGGACCGAGTGCTCGTGCTCGGCCGTCTCACCATCGTCCGCCGCGCCATTACTGCAGTGGCGGTCACAATTTCCGCCGTTCTCCAGACATTTCTGATCCAGGCATTCATTCAGCCCGCCGACCTGCTTCCGAGCGGCCTCACCGGCGTTGCGGTCCTGCTCGATCGCGTTACCTCGCTCGGCGGCGTTCACATCGACATCTCGCTCGGTATGCTCGCGCTCAACATCCCCGTGGCGCTCCTATGTTGGAGTGGCATTAGCAAGCGCTTCGTCATCTTCTCGATGATGCAGGTCGTGCTCTCGTCGCTGTTCCTCAACGTCTTTCACTTCGCGCCGTTTTTAGGCGACAAGATCATGCTCATCATTTTTGGCGGCGTAGTCTCGGGTCTGGGCGCTGCCATCGCGCTTAAGTCCGGCGCATCCACCGGCGGCACCGACTTTATCGCGCTGTGGGTCTCCAACCACACGGGCAAGACCATCTGGGGCGTCATCTTTGGTTTCAACTGCTTTATCCTGGCGATCTTTGGTTTTATGTTTGGCTGGGACAAGGCGGCGTATTCCATCGTGTTCCAGTTTATTTCGACCAAGACCATCGACAGTTTCTATCGTCGCTACGACCGCGTGACGCTGCAGATCACGACGCGCAAGGCAGACGAGGTCATGACCGCCTATGTTGACCATTTTCAGCATGGCATTAGCTGCGCCGAGGTCATTGGCGGATACAGCCGCGAGAAGATGTACCTGCTGCACGCCGTTGTATCGACCTACGAGAGCCAGGACATTATCAAGCTGGTGTGCGACATTGATCCCGGCGCCGTGATCAACGTGTTCCACACGCTCAACTTTGTGGGCGGCTGGTGGGGAGGTCATGTCGACGAGCCCATGCCCACGGCCGTTCCCGATCCCGACAAGCCCGCACGCATGGCCAGCAGGCAGGCGCGCCTCAGCGAGCAGGACAGCCTGCAGCAGGACGACGGCAAGTAGGGTTTTGGCATTTTACCGGCCTGACGCAATCCTGTCCGCTTGAGCCTCCCGAAAGCCTCGCTGCTTTCGGGAGGCTCTCGTTTACCAAGATAAAACCTACCAAAATGAAGCTGTCGCTTTTTGGTAGGGAGGGTGTATCGTTTTATCATTATGAGGTAACATGAAACTAGACGTTATATACGTATTAGTTATTTCAATATTTCGATAAGAGTGATCAGATATGCCTGCGTCCAAAAATGCACCGCTTTACCAGCAGATTTACGACGAAATCAAGGATGCGATCGAGAAAGGTGTTTATGCACCCAAGGAGCGTATTCCGTCCGAGCTTGAGCTAGCCGAGCAGTACGACGTGAGCCGCATTACGGTGCGTCGCGCCGTCGAAGAGCTATGCTCCGATGGCTACCTGGTTAAGCAGCAGGGCCGTGGCACCTTTGTCTCCACGCCGCACATCAACCGCCAGTTCCACGCTTCGACGCTGCAGACGTTTACCGCGCTGTGTGCCGATAATGGCATGAAGGCGGGCGCACATGTGGTCGATCGCCAGATTGTGCCGGCACGTCAAAACGAGATGGAGTTCTTTGGTCTGCAGAAGGACGCGCTGCTGCTGCATATTAAGCGCGTGCGTACAGCCGATGGCGAGCCTATCTTTGAGGAGAACATCTTTGTGCCGTTTGACGCCTACCGTGAGCTGTTGACGGCCGATCTTGAGGACAAGTCGATTTTTGCCGAGGTCGAGCGCGTTGGCGGAACGCCGATTGTCTCGGTTGGCTACCGCACGGTCGAGGCCGTTCGTGCCAATACCGAGCAGGCGGCCGAGCTGGGCATCGCTCCGCACGATCCACTGCTCAACCTGCGTGCCGGCTTTATCGGCCCCAATGGCGAGCCGGTCCTGATGGGTAAGCAGTACTACGTGGGATCGCGCTACGTTATGGTGATGTAAGTTACGCGGTTTTACCAAACCGCGTAACGGCTCGACGCTGCAAGCCCGCCAGAGCGGCAATCTGCCTTTCAACTTCGGCGGCATGACCAGAAGGTCAATGCCGCCTTGTTTCAAGGCACCTTGCTCGCTCTGGCGGGCTTTCGCTGTCCGCGCCAAAACATCGGCGTTGCCATGGCCCGGGTGCGGCACTTGGGGACGTTCCTTTTTTGCCGGCACCTGGGGACACTCCTTAGTCGTTGGGGACGCTCTTAAAACGACTAATCATTCAGGAACGTCCCCAATGACTACCCGCAGAATGAGCGTGGATAATCTCCCGTTTTTGGCTTGGTGGCGGGTTCAAAGTGGGAGATTATCCACGCTCATCCGGAAAGTGTCCGAAAATCCACGCTCATTCGCCTTGGATTGCGTTGCCCGTGGCCGACAGCCGCGCGGCACCGGTCCGCGTGGCGGCGTATAATCGGCGGCAGATGACTTGGACGTTAGGAAACCATGACCGATAGCATGCAGCAGATGGCGCTCGACACGCTCGGCGCCTATTTTGGCTACACCTCGTTTCGCCCGGGACAGGACCGCATGGTCGATGCGATCCTTGCCGGTCGCGATGCGCTGGGTGTTATGCCCACGGGCGCCGGAAAGTCCATTTGCTACCAGGTGCCCGCGCTCATGCTGCCCGGCATCACCTTTGTGGTGAGTCCGTTGCTGTCGCTTATGGAGGACCAGACCCGCGCACTGCTCGCGGCGGGTGCGCGACCCAGCTATCTCAACTCCAGCCTTACTCCGGCCCAGCAAAACACTGTGCTCAAGCGGGCGCGCGAGGGTCGCTACCAGCTTATGTACGTGGCGCCCGAGCGCCTGCTCGAGCCGCGCTTTTTAGCCTTTGCGCAGGAGGCCGCGGGTTCCTCCGGCATTGGCGTGCCGCTCGTGGCCATTGACGAGGCACACTGTGTGAGCCAATGGGGCCAGGATTTCCGCCCCGCTTACCTGCAGATTCGCGAGTTCATCGATTCCCTGCCGCAGCGCCCTATCGTGGCGGCCTTTACCGCTACGGCGACTGAGCGCGTACGTGCGGACATTCAGCAGATGCTCGGCCTGCAAAACCCCGCGACGGTGGTGACG
>DBFCNY010000121.1:0-11785 GCA_048298285.1 Collinsella sp. | reverse complement strand
CGGTTTAAGGTCCGTAGGCGCACGCGCGGTGCGGACGGTAGAAGGCATTTGCGCCGCAAAAAGCGCAAATAAGAATGCCCGGGGGTCGGATCCCGGGCATTTAACAAAACCAGAAAACTAGGCCGCCCGCGCTCCCAAACATTTACGCGGGGTGCGTCGTTTTCTATTGATATTGTATCCCGAATCACCCCGCCGATCCGGGACATTTTGAAAACGCAAATGCGGCCTTACGCACGAACCTTGAATATCAACTTCATCCGAACACCTCCCATACGCACGAACGGAATCTCTTTAATTCCGAAAATTATGTATAATTCCAATTAAAACTGGAATCAAACGAAAACGATGGAAATGAACGAAGCGCTAATCTATTTACAAGAAGCACTAGGCCTCTCCGTCAAGATCAAAATTTGGCCTGGATTCGCACGCTTGCCGCTGCATTTGCGGGCGATTGAGGTCCGCGCTGTTGACGCAAACGGTTTTTCGTTTTTGCTTGCAAGTTTGCCTACTGGCGTCGGGCTTCCCGAGGCTAAGAGAGTCTATAGTCAGCTAGCCTTGCGCGCGGAGACTCCTGTTGTCGTTTCGTTTTCTGATGCCGATGCACGTCAGCGCAAAGCATTGGTCGCACAAGGGATTCCCTTTGTCTGCCCGGGTAGACAGGCTTTTCTTCCATTTATGGGCACGGCCTGCACGGAGAGGGGCGGTGCCCGGTTTCGCAATCATGCGACCAAGATGTCACCCAACGCACAGGCTGCCGCAATCTGGGGAGCAGCCCAGGAGCCATATCGTCCCTATGACCTTTGTCGTGCGCTTGGAATCTCGGCAAGCCGCGCGAGTGAGGCCATAACCGAGCTTGTTGACAGGGGGCTCGCGAGGCGCGAGCGTCGCGAGCGACGTGTCGTCGTGTTCCCTGTTGCCGTTGATCTTCTGCTCAGCGAACACATGGCAGAGCTCTCCTCGCCTGCCTCGAAGGTCTTTTTTGCAAGGAAGACGCCGCAGATCGACTATCTTGTTGACGCCGGGGAGACGGCGCTCGCCGCGCGTTCGATGCTCGCTGCGCCGGGCATGGAACAAAAGGCCGTCTTAAGAAGTACATGGCGTCAACTGAGCGACCTCGAAGTCGCAGACGGGGAGTTGCCGGATAACGAGACGGCGATGATCCAAGTGTGGCGCTATGCGCCCGTGTTTGCCGGCTCCTCCCGTGTCGACGACATTTCGCTTGCGCTATCTTTGGCGGCCATCGACGATGAGCGAATTCAGCTCGAAGTCGATCGCATGTTTGGAAAGGAATATCCATGGCAAGAAGCGCTGTAGAAGGTCTTGAAGAATTTCAGCAGCATATGCAAGAAGCTGCAGGATCGTATGCCCTTATCGGCGGCACGGCATGCGACATTTTGCTCGCGGAGGCGGGACTCCCGTTTAGGGCGACTCACGATTTTGATGTGGTAATTGTCGCCGATGACCGGTTGCCTCAGACGGCAGAAGCTATATGGACTTTGGTGCGTGATGGCGGTTACCGCTGCGGCCGGGGCGAAGGCAAAGGCTCATGTTTTTATCGGTTTACAGAGCCTAAGAGGCCGGGTTACCCCCATATGATTGAACTCTTCGCGAAGTGCCCCGACTTTCTAAAGGGTCGTGAGGGGATTGATGTGGCGCCAATTCACGTTGATGAAAGCATAAGCAGTCTTTCGGCAATTTTGTTGGACGATGCTTACTACAGCTTGTTCCTTCAGGGAATTCGGACCGTAGGCGGCGTTTCGGTCCTGGGTACGGAATACATTGTCCCGTTCAAAGCGAAGGCGTATCTCGACCTAAAAGCTAGAAGGGAAGCGGGGGAGAATGTTGATTCGAGGAAGGTAAAAAAGCATAAACGCGATGCGCTGAGGCTTGCTCAGCTGCTTGGCGAGTCGGAAGGTGTCGACCTGCGCGGAGAACTGAAGGACGATATGCTTGCGTTTGTTAAAGATTGCGAGGTGGGCGACGTCAATCTGAAACAGATCGGGGTTGCGGGCGCAACGATGGTGCAGTTGCTCGAGACGATGAAAGCAACATATGGCTTGATTGGTTGAGTGGGGTTACGTGGCCCGGACGGTGCAGCCAAGCTGCGTTGTCCGGCGTGGAAGCTCGCTAATCGACTATTATTTGTTTAGACAACCTGAGTTGTAGAGGAGTGACCGGCGATGGTGCAGGGCGCCAAACATATGAAGAGCAATAACGCTGCGGACAACGGCGGCTCAAGCCCTCAGCCCAAACCTCAACCAAAGCCCAAGCGCCGCCGCAAGCGACTGCCGCGCTGGGCTGATCGGCTCGTCACCATCGTCATCATCCTTATTGGCGTGGGCCTTATGACCTGGCCGTGGATCTTGGATCGGCTCGAGGCCTCGGGCGTGTTCAACCAGATCAGCACGGTGTCCAGCACCGTGGACGCGCTGTCTGCCGAGGAGCGCGAACGCATCCTGCTCCAGGCGCGCTCCTTTAACGAGCAGCTGGCGGGCGAGGCCACCGAGCTCCCCGCCGACCAGATCGAGCCCTACGCCCAGCAGCTCATCTTTGACCGCGACCCCATGATGAGCTGGGTCGAGATCCCCTCCATCGACGTGAGCATGCCCATCTACCACGGCACGAGCGAGGAGGTCCTTATGGCGGGCGTAGGCCACCTGGAGGGCACGAGCCTGCCGGTGGGCGGCACCTCGACGCATTGCGTGCTCACCGCGCACTCGGGCATGCGCAACCTGAGCATGTTCGACGATATCCACTCGCTGGAGCCCGGCGACTTGGTGCTGCTGCACACCATGAACAAGACGCTTGCCTACAAGATGGTGGACTCCGAGGTCGTGCTGCCCGAGGAGATGGAGTCGCTGACCATTGAGCCCGGAGCCGACAAGGTGACGCTCGTCACCTGCACGCCCTACGGCGTGAACGACCATCGCCTGCTGGTGCATTGCGTGCGCACCAAGTACAGCAAGAAGGACGTCGACAAGCAAAAGTCGCTCGCCGGTCGCCACTGGGGCAAGCGCGAGTTCGCCGTGCTCATCGTGGTTGTAGCCATCCTGCTGTTGCTGCTGGACATCGTGATCCACGCGGTCCGCAAACGCCGCAAGACCAAGCCCTCGGCATAGCCATTGTTCAGAACCGCCACAATGGGGACAGGCACCTTTGTGGTGGTCGGGGGTGCCCAAACCGTCCCAACATTCGACGAAAATCGCGATTTTGCCGAAAAACGTCGAATGTTGGGACGGTTTTCGTCGTGGACGGGACGGTATTCGCCGCAGGTCCGCTGAACCGCGTCCCGCCAGCCCGCCGTCCTCGTTACGTTTTCGCTGCATTTGGGTAAAGCGCCTGCTCCAAGCCGGCGTTGCCCTGTATACTAGAGCAGTTTAACTGTTATGCGGAAGGGAGCGCCTATGGCACTCAGCGAGAAAGACGTGCGCGGCATCGCCGAGTACGCAAAGATCGCACTGACCGATGACGAGCTCACCCAGATGACGTCCTACATGAACGACGCCGTCCAGATGCTCGAGCCCGTCTTGCAATATGACTTGCCCGACGTGGAGCCCACGTTCCATCCCATCGGAAGCCTGTCCAACGTGATGGGCGATGACCTGCGCGAGCCCGAGCGCGACCTGTCGCTCGACGTTGCGCTGGAAAACGCTGGCAGCGCGCGCGACCGCTACTTCCGCGTGCCGTCCATTTTGGGAGAGGGGGAGAGCGAGTAATGGCACAGAACTTCGATTCCCTTACCGCCGCCCAGATTGCCGCGGGCGTTGCCGCCGGCGACTTTACCGCTACCGAGGTGGCCCAGGCCTCCCTTGCCGCCATCGAGGCGCGCGAGGGCGGGGTTCAGGCGTTCCTGCAGGTGTCGCCCGAGCTCGCGCTCGAGGCCGCCGCGCGCGTGGATGCCGACCGTGCCGCCGGAAAGCCGCTGCCCCCGCTCGCGGGCGTGCCGCTGGCCATCAAGGACAACATGAACCTCGTGGGCACGCGCACCACCTGCGCTTCCCGTATGCTCGAGAACTACCAGAGCGTCTACACCGCCACCTGCGTCCAGCGCATGCTCGACGCCGGCTGCTTGCCCATGGGCAAGGCCAACATGGACGAGTTCGCCTTTGGTAGCTCTACCGAGAGCTCGGCCTTCCACCGCACCAACAACCCTTGGGATACCGAGCGCGTGCCCGGCGGCTCTTCGGGCGGCTCCGCTGCCGCCGTCGCCGCGGGCGAGGTCGCGCTCTCGCTGGGCTCGGACACCGGCGGCTCCATCCGCCAGCCGGCGGCGCTCTGCGGCGTGGTGGGCCTTAAGCCCACGTATGGCGCCGTGAGCCGTTACGGCGTGGTGGCCTTTGGCTCGTCGCTCGACCAGGTTGGCCCCTTCGGCCGCACGGTCGAGGACGTCGCGCTGGCCATGAACGCGCTCACCGGTGCGGGCCACGATCCGTACGATTGCACCAGCCAGGACTGTGCCGTCGACTTTACCGAGCACCTCAACGACAGCATCGAGGGCAAGCGTGTGGGCATCATCCCCGCGTTTATGGAGGCCGAGGGCCTGACGCCCGAGGTCAAGGCCGCTGTTCAGCGCGCCGCCCAGGAGCTGCAGAACCAGGGCGCCGAGCTGGTCGAGGTCGACCTGCCGCACCTGGATGCCGCCATCGCTGCCTACTACGTCATCGGCCCGGCCGAGGCGTTCTCCAACCTGGCCCGTTTCGATGGCATTCGCTACGGCTATCAGGAGGAGGGCTGCGCCAACCTGTCCGACCAGAGCTCGCTCTCGCGTGCCCACGGCTTTGGCGCCGAGGCCAAGCGCCGTCAGATGCTCGGCGCCTACCTGCTGAGCTCGGGCGTGTACGACAAGTACTACTACGCCGCGCAAAAGGCCCGCACGCTCATCACGCAGGACTACGACGCCGCGTATGCCAAGGTGGACACCATTCTCATGCCCGCCTCGCCGCGCACGGCCTTTAAGTTTGGCGAGATCAGCGACCCCACGCAGATGTACCTCTCCGACCTGTACACCATCTCGCTCAACATCTGCGGCAACGGCGGTATCTCGGTGCCGCTGGGCCTGGGCGAGGATACTCAGCTGCCCGTTTCTGCCCAGCTGGTGGGCCCGGCGTTTAAGGACCGTCAGCTGCTCACGTTTGCCCGCGCCCTTGAGCGCGGTTTTGCCGATACCGCCACGGGCGCGCCCGCGCTTTCCGTCGCGCCCGATTTTGCCGGGAAGGGAGGCGAGCTGTAATGAAGGAGCTTTCCGAGGTCCTGCAGGATTGGGAGGCCGTGATCGGCCTGGAGATCCATACCGAGCTCACCGCACTCGATACCAAGATGTTCTGCAACTGCAAGCTCAGCCACGATGACGAGCCCAACGCCAACGTGTGCCCGGTGTGCCTGGGCCTGCCCGGCGCCCTGCCGGTGCCCAACAAGCGCGCCATCGAGAGCATCGTCAAGGCCGGTCTCGCCACCAACTGCGAGATTCAGCGCCACTCGATGTTCTACCGCAAGCACTACTTCTATCCCGACATGGCCAAGAACTTCCAGACCACGCAGGGTCCGGTCGCCTTTGCCATGTACGGTCACCTGGATCTGGATGTGACCGGTCGCGGTGCCGCCGAGCGCCCCGACTGCGCATTCGGCGAGGCCGAGGCTCAGAGCCTGGCGAGCGCTTCGGCCAACGCCGAGGGCCTGTCCACGTCCATGACGTCGACCATGCGCGAGGGCAATCAGCGCGCCGGCCATCTGGCTAGCTATGATGCGTCCAACCTGCAGATGCCCGAGCGTCGCGAGGACGGTTCCTACACGGTGCCCATTCGCATCCTGCGCATCCACATGGAGGAGGACGCCGCCAAGATGGTCCACGTGGGCGGCGCCGAGGGCCGCATTACCGCCGCGGCCGAGTCGCTCGTCGACTACAACCGCTGCGGCACGCCGCTCATTGAGCTCGTCACCGAGCCCGATCTGCGCACGCCCGAGGAGGCTCGCCTGTTTATGGAGAAACTCCGTCGCATTTTTGTGACGCTGGGCATTTCCGATTGCTCCATGGAGAAGGGTTCCATGCGCTGCGACGGCAATGTGTCGCTGCGCCGCCGCGGCGAGACCAAGCTGGGTACTAAGACCGAGCTTAAGAACCTCAACTCGTTTAAGAGCCTGCATGACGGCCTTGCCTACGAGATCTGCCGTCAGGCCGAGGTGCTCGAGGAGGGCGGCATCATCTATCAGGAGACCCGCCACTGGGAGCCCAGCCGTAAGCGCACCGTGGTTATGCGCGTCAAGGAGACGGCCGACGACTATCGCCTGTTCCCCGATCCCGACCTGGCGCCGTTCGATCTGGACGACGAGTTCATCGACCGCTGCCGTGGCGAGATCCCTGAGCTGCCCGATGCCAAGCGCGTCCGTTTTGAGGCCGACTTTGGCATTAAGACGGCCGACGCCGAGCAGATTGCCGGCGACCCCGAGTTTGCCGACTTCTTTGAGGCCGCCGCTGCCGGTATGGCTGGCAAGGAGGCCCAGACGGTCGCGAACTTGCTGGTGAACGAGATGATTGCCTACCTTAAGGGCGCGGGCGTGTCGCTCGCCGAGTCCGGTATCGCGCCGGCTCAGGTGGCAGCTCTTGCCAAGCTGCTGGCGACCGATGCCATTAGCTCCAATCAGGCGCACGAGGTGTTTGAGGCCATGGCCCAGACCGGTGATGACCCCAACAAGATCGTCGACGAGCGCGGTATGCGCCAGGTGAGCGATGCCGGCGCGCTGCAGCCGATCGTGGACGAGGTGCTGGCAAACTGTGCCGAGCAGGCGCAGCAGTACCGCGACGGCAACCAGAAGGTCATCGGCTTTTTGGTGGGCCAGTGCATGAAGGCGAGCCGCGGCAAGGGCAACCCGAAGCTCTTCAACGAGTTGCTGAGAACGTCGCTCTCGTAAACGGGAACCGAGGGGCCGGGCGCAGGGCCTTGCCTCTCAATTTCGAACAGTCCTGACTCACGACGGAGGCGCCACTGGCGCCTCCTGTTCGTGCGGAACTCATTGAGAGGCAAGGCCCTGCGCCCGGCCCCTCGGTTCCGTGACGACTCGGCCGTTCGGGTCAGGTGGGCTGATAGAAAGATGGTGACGGAGGCGCAAATAGCGCCTCCGTCTTTTGAATGTGATGAAAGTGTGGCGAAACGAGCTTAAAACTTCCGTAAATGTGATAAACATCACGTTTTCCATGGGGTAAAATGTGGCAAATATCACGTTTTCGGAAGTTTCTTTGCGGGAGGTTCGGTCATGCAGCGAGATATCATTGCCAAGCTTAACGCTTGGAAAGCGTCGGAATATCGTAAGCCGCTTATCCTTAAGGGGGCGCGCCAGGTTGGAAAGACGTGGGCGCTTAAGGAGTTCGGTCGAACCTCGTACCGCAATTTTGTGTATCTGACGCTCGAGGAACCGTCACCTGGGGTACAGAGCGAGTACGCTCAGTTTTTCGAAGGTACGCGCGATCCTCGGCGGATCATCTCAAACCTTTCCCTGGCACTTGGACAGCCTATCGATCCCGGCGAGACGCTGCTTATTATTGATGAGATCCAGGATTGTCCTTCTGCAGTCGGCGCCCTTAAATACTTCTGTGACGAGGCCCCCGAGTATCACGTCGCATGCGCAGGGTCTTTGTTGGGCGTTCGCTTGTCCCGTGAGACCAGCGCTTTTCCGGTGGGAAAGGTCGAGTTCATGGAGATGCACCCTATGAGCTTTTCCGAGTTTCTGAAAGCCGAGGGCGCTGCAAACTACGACGAATACCTTGGCGGCCTGGATCAGATCGAGACAGTGCCCGATTTCTTCCATGTCCGTCTCGTCGAGCATCTTCGTCGTTATTTTGCATGCGGCGGCATGCCAGAGGCTCTTGGCCGGTGGGCGGAGACGGGCGATATCGTTCAGGTCGATAAGGTGTTGTCTGATCTCTTGGATTCCTACGAGCGCGATTTTGCCAAGCATGGTGGCCGTGCGCAGTTCGCCAAGCTTTCGCAAATATGGAACTCGATTCCAGCTCAGTTGGCGCGCGAGAACAAAAAGTTCGTTTGGGGTGCGGTACGCGAGGGGGCTCGTGCTCGAGAATACGAGGATGCTCTGGAATGGCTTGCCGATGCTGGGCTCATCACGGCGGTTCGCCTTAATGCTGCCGGTGGTGTACCGCTCTCTGCATACGATGACCTCAAGGCATTTAAAGTCTACTGTCTTGATGTCGGCTTGCTGCGCCGCATGGCAAGGCTGGATGCGTCCGCTTTTGCCATCTCGGATGCGCTATTTTCGGAGTTCAAAGGTTCGTTCGCCGAGAACTATGTGCTTCAGGCATTACTTTCACAGTTAGATGCTGCTCCGCGTTATTGGACAAACGAGAAACCGAAACACGAAGTCGATTTTTTGATTCAAGTCGGAAACGAAATCGTTCCCGTCGAGGTCAAATCGGGAGAGGTCGTTCATTCCAAGAGCCTTAAGTACTATGCCGACAAGCATGCGGAGACGACTCCACTGAGGGTCCGCTACTCACTTAAGAACCTAAAGCTCGACGACGGGGTGCTCAACATTCCGTTGTATTTGGCTGATCGATCTGTCCCTCTTATCAAAAAGGCGCTTGATTGTGCACATCTTGACGTTTAGATCCTGGGCGAGCTGATGGGCGGCGGCTAATTAAATCGCTCCGTAACGGCCAAGGAGCTTGGACCTTAGCGGTGCTTGCTTCGCCAAGCCGTGGGTGTCATGCCGGTGTATTGTTTGAACGCTTGGGCGAAGGCCGCCTGTTGGGGATAGCCGAGTCGCTCGGCTACTTGGGCTATCGAAAGGGGGCTGTCGGCCAAAAGGTCCTGCGCGCGTTCCATACGGCGTCTGCGAATGTAGGCGCCCAGGGACTCGCCGGTTTGGGCCTTAAAGGTGGCGCATAGTTTGGAGCGGCTTGTGTAGAGCCTCTCGGCCACCTCGTTGATACCCACACGTCTGCCTTTGTCGAGCGCACGCTCAATCATTGCCGTCGCTTCCTCGGCAATGGTCACGCTGGCGCGCGTGCCTGCCGCCTGCCGCGCCTGCTTGTGGGCCGCGTGCGAACAGGCGAGCTCCGCGACCATGGTCTCCACGATGCCTTGCATATAGACGTGTCCGCCTACGGTACGGGCGCGTTCCTCGTTAATCCGGCGCAGCGTGTGGCAGATGGCAGACGTCGCTTCCTCGTGCCATGGCTCGGCAAACGCCTCAAAGACTTCCGCGAACTCAGTGGGATACCGCTGCTCCAGCTCATCAAAATACCCGGGCAAAAAGAGCACCGAGCGCGAGTGATAAAGATGTCCTGCAAACAGCGGGCTTAGTTCTTCGCCGCAGCTATCTTGGATAAAGCTGCACACGGCATTGTTTGGCCACGGTCCATGCAGGGGTTTAAGGTTCGCAGGCGTTATGCCAGCCTTGTGCATGCATATGAGCGTGGGCGCGCTGACCTCGCTCACGCACGCGTACGGTTCGGGCGTGTATTCGGCTAGGTGCATGTTGTGCATCGGGGTAATGAAATGCTCCATGACGATGCAGGTGGGGGAAAGGGGCATGATCCATGCGCGTCCGTGCGCCCGATCGTTTGCCACCTCACCGGTAAAGACGGCGCCCTTGCCGGAAAGCTGCAGGCCAAACTGCTCAAATTGCGGTGCGTAGAGCTCGGTTATGTCGGTCGCTGCCCGCCGTATTTGCAAAAGCGTCCCTTTCCTTTGCAGAAACGTCCACGCCTGGCTCGATTGTGAGCCATGGCTAACACGTCAATGATAAGTTGATTGCGGTTAACTCTCAAGCCGTTAGAAAGGAATCTCATGGCAAAGGGATCGAAAAAGGAAGGTGGCGGTATCGGCGAGCTGCTCGGGTATGCCGGTGACCGCAAATTCCTAACGTATTTGGGCATGGCGCTCTCGGCGCTCTCGCAGTTGCTGAGCTTTGGCCCGTACGTGTGTATTTGGCTTGTCGCGCGCGATTTGATCGCCGTGGCGCCTAACTGGAGCGAAGCCACCGATATCGCGATGTATGGCTGGTGGGCCGTTGGTTTTGCCCTGGCAAGCATCGTAGCTTATTTCGTGGGGCTCATGTGCACGCACCTGTCTGCGTTTCGCTGCGCGTCCAATATCCGCAAGACTACGAGCGAGCACCTGCTTAAGCTGCCGCTTGGCTACTTTGACACGCACGCCACCGGTGAGCTGCGTCGTGTTGTAGACGGATGCGCCGCCTCCACCGAGACTTTGCTCGCACACATGCTGCCCGACATCGCCGGCGCCACCGCCATGGTCGCAGGCCTGCTCGTGCTGCTTTTCGCCCTCGATTGGCGCTTGGGCGCGGCATGCCTCATCTCGGTAGCCATCTCGTTTGGCGCTATGGCCGCCATGATGGGCGGCAAAGGCGGCGAGTTTATGAAGGCCTACATGGGAGCGCTGGTCAAGATGAACAAGACCGGCACCGAATACGTACGCGGCATCCCTGTGGTCAAGGTGTTTCAGCAGACGGTCTACTCCTTTAAGGCCTTCCACGATGCGATTGCCGAATACGCCGATATGGCACAAAACTATTCGGGCACGTTCTGTCGAGGCCCGCAAGTGCTCAATCTTACGGCGCTCAACGGCCTCGTGGCATTCTTTTTGCCCGTGGCGTTGCTGCTGGCTCCGGGCGAGACGGATTTTGCGCACTTTTTGACAAACTTCACCTTCTACGCGATTTTTTCGGCCGTGGTGCCCACAGCCATGACCAAGCTTATGTTTGTGGGCGAGGCGTCTCAAATGAGTGCCGATTCGCTGGCGCGCATCCGAAGCATCATGGAGTCTGAGCAACTTCTGGTGCCCGCTCAGCCTAAGCGTCCTGTTGGCAGCGATGTGCGCTTTGAGGACGTGAGCTTCACGTACGAGGGTGCCGAAGCACCTGCCGTCAGCCACGTAACCTTTAACGTCCCCGCAGGCAGTACCCTTGCGCTGGTGGGTCCCTCGGGCGGTGGTAAGTCAACCTGCGCAAGCTTGATCCCGCGTTTTTGGGATGTTTCCTCGGGTCGAGTGCTCGTAGGCGGTGTGGACGTTCGCGATATGGATCCGCACGAGCTTATGGACCAGGTCGCCTTTGTGTTCCAGACCAACCAGCTGTTCCGGCAAACACTTGCCGATAACGTGCGTGCCTCCAAGCCTGCGGCCACTGACGACGAGGTGCGTGCGGCCCTCTCCGCAGCTCAGTGCGACGACATTGTGGCCAAGCTCCCACAGGGCATCAATACCATGCTCGGCGCCGGCGGGGCATATCTTTCGGGTGGAGAGGTCCAGCGCGTGGCATTAGCCCGCGCGATCCTTAAAGACGCGCCTATCGTGGTGCTCGATGAGGCCACGGCGTTTGCCGACCCCGAGAACGAGGCGCTCATCCAGCGCGCCTTTAGCAAGCTGGCGGCGGGCCGCACGGTCATTATGATTGCGCACCGACTCTCGACTGTAGTGGGCGCAGATCAAATCGTGGTGCTCAACCAGGGCAGGGTGCAGGAGTCGGGTACCCATGCCGAGTTGCTGTCCCAAAACGGCTTGTATGCCAAGATGTGGGCCGAATACGAACAGGCCGCGAGCTGGAAGATCACTGCTGCCGCGGATGTCGCGGTGGCGAAGGGAGGCGAGGCCTAAATGTTCGCCTCATTCCAAAATAAGTATTTCCTATCCGATAAAGGCGTCGCCGGCGTAAAACGCGGCATTTTCTGGACCACGCTCACCAATCTTGTGACCATGGCCGGCATGGGCTTTTTGTTCCTGGTCATGACCGGCTTTGTCGAGCATCTCGTCACCGGTGC
>DBFCNY010000120.1:0-16671 GCA_048298285.1 Collinsella sp. | reverse complement strand
TGCCACAGCCAGCCTGGGTGGAAACGCAGACGGAAAGCTTGTTACGACGGGGCATACCGACAGTCTCGACGGAAACGCCGTCGTGGTACTCGAGCAGATACTTGCGAGAGCCATCTTTGGAAACCTGCTTGGTTAGTTCAGTCGGCGTGTCAAAGGCAAAAGCCTCTTTAAGCTGCTCGCGGAAAGCCTTGGGAAGGTTGGTCATATCGTCAAACGAACAAACGTTCTTCTCAAAGACCCATTCGATGAGCTGCTTCGCGCGGAAGGCTGGCTGGCCAAGTTCGGCCACGAGCTCGCGAATATCGTTTTGGCTCAAGTCGCGAATGTCCTGAGATTTAGTCCTGGGATTCATGGAAGCCTTTCGATTTTGGGGAAACGTAGAGGGTATCGCTACAATATGGTATCAGCTGCAGAAATTATAGAGGAGGAGTCTGCCCATGCCGGGTAAAAGCCTAGAGAACATGCACGTAGCGGTCTTGGCGGGCGGTCATTCCGCCGAGCGCGAGATCTCGCTCAATTCGGGAAAGAACGTTGTGGTGGCACTGAAGGAAGCCGGCTACACCTCGGTGGAGCTGCTCGACACGGCCGCTGATGATTTTATGGTAACCATGGCGACCGGCGGCTTTGACGTGGCGTTTATCGCCATGCACGGTGCCGGCGGCGAGGATGGCGCCATGCAGGGTGCCATGGAGACCCTGGGTATCCCCTACACGGCCTCGGGCGTGCTTGCCAGCGCCTGCGGTGCCGATAAGGAGGTCTCTAAGCTCTTATACGCCAAGGCGGGCATCCCCATTGCCCCCGGCCTTGCGCTCGAGGTGGGCGATGAAGTCGATATCGATCATATCGTCGAGGTCTGTGGCGAGCGCTGCTTTGTGAAGCCGGCCGTCAACGGTTCCAGCTATGGCATTTCCCTGGTCCATGAGCCCTCCGAGCTGCCCGCGGCAATTGCCAAGGCGTTTGAGTACGGCGACAAAGTGCTGGTCGAGAAGTGCATCGAGGGTACCGAGATCACCGTCGGCGTGTACGGCGAGGACGACGTGCGCGCCCTGCCGATTGTCGAGATTCGCAAGCCCGAGGACTGTGAGTTCTACGATCTGGACGTGAAGTATGTCGACCCTACGGACATCCATCGTATTCCGGCGCAGATTTCACCCGAGAATTACGCTCGCGCTCAGGAGCTTGCCTGTGCTGCTCACAAGGCCCTCGGTTGCCTGGGCATCTCGCGCAGCGATTTTATCGTGAGCGAGGACGGCCCCGTCATCCTCGAGACCAACACCATTCCCGGCATGACCGATACGTCGCTGTATCCGGATGAGATTCGCCACACAGACGACATGACGTTCCCGCAGGTCTGTGACAGCCTGATCCGTATGGGCCTTCGTCGAGCGGGCATTGCATGCTAATCGAGGACGCGGTTTCGTCAGGAACGCCGCAGTTTGTCATCGACTCCTATGCCACGCTTGCCGAACGCGCCAAAACGCAGTCCTTCGGCCTTATCGAGGAAGATGTGATTGTCCTCGATACCGAGACCACAGGTCTTTCGGTGCAGGACAACGAGCTGATCGAGATCTCGGCGGCCCGTCTTTCGGGCCGCGAGATCGTCGACCGCTTCGATACCTTCGTGCATCCCAAGCAGCTAATTCCCGCCGAGATTACCGAGCTCACGAGCATTACAAATGCCGATGTGGCAGATGCCCCGTCGGCCGCTGAGGCCGTCGCCGCTCTCGCCGATTTTGTCGGTGGTTGCCCGGTGATCGCACATAACGCCACGTTCGATCGCTCGTTTATCGAGTCGGTCAAAGGCGGCGTCAACGTGAGCGATATCTGGATCGATTCGCTGGCGCTGTCGCGCATCGCGCTTCCGCGCCTGGCCTCGCACAAGCTGTCTTTTATGGCCGATCTGTTTGGCTGTGACTCGGTATCACACCGTGCCAATGCCGACGTCGACGCCCTGTGTGGCGTATGGCGTGTGTTGCTCGTGGCGCTCACCGACTTGCCCCAGGGCCTCATGGCGCGCCTAGCCGACATGCATCCAGATGTGCCTTGGTCCTATCGTCCTATCTTCTCATTCTTGGCGGGGCAGAACCCTGGTTCTATCTTCTCTCTCAGCGCCGCTCGTGCTGACGTTCTCAAGGCCGATCGCGCCGACGATCGGGTGGACGCCGACGAACTGCCGGTCCTCAAGATGCCGAGTCGTGAGGAGATTGAGGCAGACTATGCGCCGGGTGGCCTGGTCAATCGCATGTATCCCACTTACGAGCCGCGTGATGAGCAGATCGCGATGGCGCTCGAGGTCCGCGATGCGCTGGTCACGGGCACACATCGCGTAATTGAGGCGGGCACGGGCGTCGGCAAATCGATGGCCTATCTGGTGCCTTTTGCCGAGGCAGCACGCCGTAACAACATCACGGTTGGTATTGCGACCAAATCGAACAATCTTGCCGACCAGCTCATGTACCATGAGCTGCCAAAACTTGCCGAGCAACTGGACGGTGGTCTGTCATTTTGCGCTCTCAAGGGCTATGACCACTATCCGTGCCTGCGCAAGCTTGAGCGCATGAGCCGAGGCCAGGTCGAGATTACCACCAAGCGCGATCCGGCGGACACGCTCACGGCGGTCGCGGTCATTATGGCGTACGTCTGCCAATCAGCCGATGGCGACCTCGACTCGCTCGGCATTCGGTGGCGCAGCGTCAACCGTCCCGACTTTACGACGGCCTCGCGCGAGTGTGCTCGTCGCCTCTGCCCGTTTTTCCCTGATAAATGTTTGGTCCACGGCGCTCGCCGTCGTGCGGCGCATGCCGATGTGGTGGTCACCAACCATTCCCTGCTGTTCCGCAATGTCGCGGCCGAGGGCAGGATTTTACCTCCGATTCGTCATTGGGTAATCGACGAGGCCCATTCCATCGAGCGCGAGGCGCGCCGCCAGTGGGCGCGCGTGGTGTCGGCGGACGAATCACGCGTTCTGTTTGAGCGCCTGGGTGGCTCGAGCACCGGCGCGCTAAGCCAGGTTTCCCGTGATTTGGCAACCTCCGAGGGCTCTACGCTCTATCTGGGCCTTACTGCCAAGGCGACGTCGACGGTTGCGCGCGCGAGCATGGCAATCGCCGACGTGTTCGATGGCGTTCGCGAGCTCGGCCGCCGTGCGCGTGGGGGTTATGACAATGCCAATCTATGGATTGGCCCCGAGCTGCGCGAATCTGACGACTGGCATGATTTCTTACAGTCGGCCTACGCTGCCATCGATGCATTGGAACAGGCTGACAAGAGCGTCGACGCGCTGGTGCAAGCCGTCGCCGCCGACAAGCCCGAGGTTGTTGTTGACCTGGGTGATATCTCGCGTCGCCTGCACGAGCTGGTCGAGAACCTCAAACTCATCATTGATGGCACCGATGAACACTACGTGTATTCGCTGCAGGTCAATCGCAGGCTGCGTGCCGGCGGAGAGTCGATGACCGCAGAGCGCATCGACATTGGCGAGGCCTTGG
This sequence comes from Collinsella sp., assembly GCA_048298285.1. Taxonomy (GTDB): domain Bacteria; phylum Actinomycetota; class Coriobacteriia; order Coriobacteriales; family Coriobacteriaceae; genus Collinsella. The sequence goes on along the minus strand of DBFCNY010000120.1, from coordinate 13,183 downwards.
CAACCGAGTGGCTGCCCGAGGTTCACACGGCTATCTTTGCCTCGGCGACTATGACGGTGTCCAAAAGCTTTGAACACTTTAACCATGCGGTCGGCCTCGATCGCATCGGTGCTTCAACATCCTCATCGCTGCACTTGGACTCGAGCTACGACTTCGATTCGAACATGGCTGTAGTCGTTGCGGGCGATATCCCCGATCCGCGCGATCGCGAGAGCTATCTTACGGCGCTCGAGCGCGTGCTGGTCGACGCCCATCTTGCCATGGGCGGATCGGTGCTCACACTGTTCACCAATCGGCGCGACATGGAAGACCTGTACGCCCGCGTTGAGCCCAAGATGGCCCGTGCGGGTCTGGAGCTCGACTGCCAGCAGCGCAACTCATCTCCTCGTCGCCTGCGCGACCGGTTTATCAACGAGCCGACCTCGTCGCTTTTTGCGCTTAAGGCCTTCTGGGAGGGGTTTGACGCCAGCGGCGAGACGCTGCGTTGCGTCATCATTCCCAAGCTGCCGTTCTCGAGCCCCACGGACCCGCTCTCGTGCGAGCGCAACCTGCGCGAAGACCGCGCTTGGGCGCGCTATTCGCTGCCCGAGGCGGTGCTCGAGGTTAAGCAGGCGGCCGGCCGCCTTATCCGCTCGTCGACCGATTGCGGCGTGCTGATTCTGGCCGACCCGCGCCTGGTGACGAAGGGCTACGGAAAGAAGTTCTTAACGTCGCTGCCCACGAGCTCCTACCAGCGCATCGAATCGGCGCAGATCGGTCACTATCTGCAACTGTGGCGCACACGTCACGAGCGGCGGTGCTAAAGCGGACAGACGAGGGTTTTTGCCATATCGCACAGACGCTTTGACAGGGCGGGGTCATCCAAGATGCGGATGGCTCCGCCCGCTGCGATTATCTGGCTCAGTAGCCAACGCTCGGAGCCGTAATGCACGGTTACCGTTGCCATGTCTGCCCCGCTGCGCTCGATTAGGGTGATGCCGGCCCAGTCCAGATGCTCCGCCATATCGAATGGCATCAAGAGCTTTGCGCTACGCTGCGTCCGGGCAAGGGAATCGTGGAGGGATGCGACGCCCGGTGCGTGAGGCACGACGGAGTCTTCCGTCAAGGTGAGTCCCTCGATTTTATCCATGCGATAGGTGCGCTGCTCATCGACCGCGATGTCCCAGGCAATCAGGTATGTTTGGTCGCCGTTTACCGTAATGCGCAAGGGGTCGACCAGACGCTCGCGTGGCCGCGCATCGTCCATCGAGCGATACGAGATGCGGCAACGAACACCGTCCTGAATGGCGCAGCTCAGCTGCTGCCAGTGCGACCCGTGGTTGACGGTGTCAAAGACGCGCTGGTTATAGCCGAGCTCTTCGGGCAGAAGGGCATGTCGAATCCGAGCTGCCGTCTGCGGCTCGATCCCCAACGATTCAAGTTCATGGTTGAGCACAGCGCCTTCGGCGGCACTCAGGCGCAGCGGTAGCACACGTCCGGCGTCACCGGTGAGGACCACACGCTCGCCGTGGCATTCGCAGATGATGCGCGCACCCGATTCTCGGTCCGCGAGCGTCGAGACGATCTCGAGAATCTCGTCGAGCGACGCCCCCGTGATGTCAAAGCGGCTGCAAATCTCGGTTCGTGTCATGCCGCTCTCGCCGGCGGCGTAGAGGGCCTCCATGATGTCGATGGCGCGCGAGAGTCTCTGCTCGCTGGTGAGTTTACGCACGGGCATGCTCGTGCACCGTCCTTTCAATGAGGTGGTTCCACGCCTGCTTGAGCGATTTGGGGGCCACGGGCCTCATGCCGTCCATGGCGTGGGCCATGCAAAATGAGGCGGCGGCTTCAAGATCGCGCACGTCAACGGTCCAGGTCCATCCCGCATCGGTGTGTGCGAGCTCACCTCGCCCGCGCGTGAGGCCGTTGATCATATCGATCTGCGTCTGAGGGGCGAACGAGAACGTGGCTGCAACGGGCGGTCGGTCGGCAAAATCGAATTCAAAGAACAGATAGTCGTTGAGATTGAAGTCTGCAGGGATGGCGTAGGCCTTCGAAGGACGCCAAGCGCGAACGATACGGTCGCAGCGGAATGTCCTGATGTCGTCGGTGGCATTGTCGAGGCCGCAGAAGTACGCCACGCCCTCGCGCTCGAACATGCCGTAGACGCAGACGGTACGTTCTTTCTGCTCGCCGCGTCCGTTCTGATATAAAAATCGCAGCGCGCATCGCTCGGCAAAGGCGCTCCATACCGCATCGACGGTGGGAGAGCGGCGGATCGGTGCTTCGTCCACCGCCGACATGCCGGTGAGGTAGGCAATTTTGGAGCGAATATCGGCAAGCGGCGCGGCAAAGGTGGAAGAGCCGGCCGCTAGCGTCTGGTCGATGGCGTTGAGTAGGATGTCGGCGTCGTCTGCGGTGATGAGGCCACCTGCTGCAAACGTGTGCTCGCGGTCGATTGTCCACGAGCTTTCCTCGGTCTCCTGCGCACCGGCGGGGCGAACTTCCTTGATTAAGATGCCACGCTCGAGCAGTTTGTCACGATCGCGCCGAAACTTGCGCTTATCCGAGTCGATGTTGCCCGAGCCATATCCCAGGTCAGAATCCAAGACGATCTGCTCGGTCGTCAGCGGTTCGGGGGAGCTGTTGAGCACAAAGAAAAGATTGAGGATGCGCTGAGCCGTTTTATCGAAACCGGGCTCCGAACTTCCCTTTTTAATTGTCGCGGTCGCGTCGCTTGCCGTCATAGAGTCCTCGCATGAGAAGGTGGTTTGCTGCCATGATTTTAGTCCGATATGGAGATTAGGCTATATCCTTGTCCGCTCGGGGCGTTAAGATGGCCCGAATTCGGTCGTTTGCGCTCGCTCGGGGTATACTTTCGACTATATATGGTTCTAATGTGCATGCATTGGGCCTATTTGTCGGATTATGGATGTGGAGCGCACATGGCGAACACCCAGAACTATATTAACCACCTGCTGCAGAACACCGGCATTACGCCGGCATGCAGCGAAGAAGAGCGCTTGGCTGCCGAGGATATCGCTCAGATCTTCCGCAACCACGGCTTTGATCCCGAGGTTCAGGAGTTCAATGCCCCGGCGCCCGGTAGGTTGGCATTTGCCGTTACCGGTATTCTTGCGTTTGCCGGCGCCCTGCTGATGGGCATCGGCGGCGGTATCGGCTTGGTCGGCACCTTGCTGGCCGTTGTCGGCGCCGTTCTTTACGTGCTCGAGCGCACGGGCCACCCCGTGGTTTCGCGCCTGGGCAAGACGGGCGTGAGCCAAAATGTCATCGCCTACCACAAGGCCTCGGGCCCGCTCGCGTCTCCGCGCAACCGCCCGGTGGTCGTTGTCGCACACTACGACTCTCCCCGTGCTGAGCTGCTCGCCCGCGAGCCCTATGCTTCGTATCGTGCGCTCATCGCCAAGCTGTTGCCCGTTGCCACGGTTGCCCCCGCTGCCGTTGCCATCCTGCGTATCCTGCCGCTCCCCGGCGCGCTCAAGGTTCTGCTGTGGATTGTCGCGATCCTCGCTTCCCTCGTTGCACTTGCCAACGCGGCAAACATCATCTCTAACCGCCATATTCTTCCCTATACGTCCGGCGCGGTGTGCAACAAGTCCTCTGTCGCCGCTATGCTCGGCGTTATGGACAACGTTGCTCCCTTCCAGGGCGAGAACGAGTTTCCCGACGATGTTCCGTTCGATACCTATTTTGGGGAGCAGAAACGTCGTGCCGAGGAAATGGCGCGCGCGGCGGCGGAGTATGCCGCGGCCCAGCAGCAAAACGACTACGGCAACACCATCGAGTACGAAGAGCCTACCTACGCCGAGGACGAGTTCGGTCAGCCGATTGCTCCCGACGCTCAAACCGAGCCCGAACAGGGCGAGGCTTTTGACGAGCAGATTGAGGGCTTTGAGGGTGCGTCTGCCGACGAGACGCTGATTGGCGCCATCGTGCCCGAGGATCAGAATCAGGCTGTCCAGGCCGAAGAGTTCAATGACGAGGTTCCCGCTGCTGAGCCGGCGGAGGAGCCTGCCGCGGCCGAGCCCGAGCCCAAGCTCTATCGCAACGCCGCCGGCAACATTCGCTTTGGTTCGGATGCCATCCGTGCACTCGGAATGCTTCCCGAGTCCTGCGCGCTCGATTACGAGGAGGGCGAGGAGCCGACGTTTGAGCCCGAGCCTGCCCCCGTCGTGGCTGCGCCTGCGCCCGTTGTCGCTGCGGATGATGAGTCTGCCGCGGTTACCGCTGCCGTTGCCGAGCCCGAGGCGGTGTCCGCGATCGATTCCGCGGCAGGACTGGACGTTTTGGCTCCCGCCGCGCCGGCGCAAGACGTTGCGGACGAGTCTGACGACGATTACGTTGAACAGCCGAGGCGCGTGTCTTACGAGAGCGATACTGATTTCTCGGCCGAGATTCCCGCGGCAACGCCCCATGCCGACATTGCATCCGCGTTCTCGTCGATTGGCGCCAGCGCTTCCAACTTCTTTAAGGGTGCGCTTGCAAAGGGCAAGAAATTTGTCGACGATTTCGAGGAGAAGCGCGCTGCCGCACGCGAGGCTGCCGAGCAGGAGGCTATCGCTCAGCAGCAGGCAGCCGAGGCGGCACGTGAGCACGCGGCGCAAGAGTTCGAGCAGAACGAGGCTATGCAGTCCGCGCCCGTCGACGCCGCCGAAGCTACAATGTCTTTCGAGGCTCAGCAACCGACGTCAGCGGATGTTGTTGAGGCAACAACATCTTTCGAGGCTCAGCAGCACGTCGATAGCACCATGTCGTTTGATGCCGCGCAGTTCGATTCCACGATAACGTTTGAAAAGCAAGGCACCGCAATTGCCGAGCCCCTTCCTGTTTCCGATGAGCAGGGCGACGCGGCAGACGATGACGAGCCCATTGATGCTGCCGAAATCCAAGATGCCGCCGAGGACGAGTCCGTCGAGGCCAACTCTGACGAAGAGCAATACGCGGCAGCCGATCAAGGTGATTCGACCGAGGTCGAGCAGGAGGAAGTGCCTGCGGTTTCCGAGACTCCCGAGACGGATGAGTCGAGGCCTTACTCCACGCAGATTTTCACCATGCCGACCCCGAGTGGTTCCGGTGCCACGGTTGCCAATGTCGCTCCCACCCAGGACGAAACGGTCGATTCCCTTATGGCCCAGATTTCCTCCCAGGCATCGCCGCGTCCGCAGATGAATGTTCCCGATCCGGCGTCGGCACCGTCGCCTGCACCTTCCTCGTCTCCGCTGGCTTCGGTCCCCGATCCGTCGCTGCCGTCTATGAAGCAGGCAAACGTTGCGTCTCGCACGTCGCTGTTCGACCTTCCCGATCCCTCTGCCCAGGTCAACGACCCCTTTGCTACTGCCCAGGGTCCCGAACCCACATCGGCACCCGTTGCGCCTCCTATGCCCGTTGCGTCGGGCGCGCAGCCGATCGAGACCATTTCGGCTCCCGCCCCGGCGGCACCCAAGTCTCGCAAGCGCGGCCTGGGTGGCCTGTTCGGTCGTAAAAAGAAAAACGAGCAGGACAGCATGAGTGACTGGCTGGGCGTCGAAGACGATTACGATGCCAAGAAGTCCGGTCGCGGCATCGGTTCGTGGGATAACTTCGAGGACGATAACGATGGCTGGAAGGGTGGCGCTACGTCTTCCGATGGCGCTTCTTCCGAAGATATGCTCTCGGCTGTCGCCTCTATGGGCGATGATGAGCTGCTCGGTCACGATATCTGGTTTGTGGCAACGGGCGCCTCGGATTGTGATGGCGCTGGCATGAAGGCCTTCTTGGCTTCGCATCGCGATAAGCTCCGCGGCGTATTCTTTATCAATCTTGAATCCGTCGGCGCCGGTAGGCTTTCGGTGGTGACGGTCGAGGGCGAACAACAACTGCTCAAGGGCGATCGCCGCATCATGAACCTGGTCAGCAAGGTCTGCAAGTCGTTCCATGTCGATTGTGGCGCGCTCGAGATGCCCTATGCCAAGACCGATGCCTATGCTGCGCTCGAGGCGAGCCGCCGAGCCCTTACCATCGCCGGCGTGGACGGCACGCGTCTGGCTTGCGCTCGTACCGAGGACGACCTGCCCCACAATGTCAACCCGACGAACATTGCTACGGTATCCGAGGTCGTGACCGAGGTTATCCGCCGTTCGTAGACGGAGCTCTAAGGAGTCAACGTGTTTTCGTATATTAAGCGCCATTGGCCTGTCTACGTGATTTTGACCTTGATTGCCATTGCGTTAGGATTTGGGGCTGCCTACATCGTGGGTGCAAAGGGCTCGACCCCCGCCTCCGCAATCAGCGAAGAGGTGGAGCAAGAACAGAGTACGGGTGCCGATGGGATTCCTGAGTCCGAGCAGGCAATCGTTGATGGTGGATCTTCGTCTGCAGAGTAGATGCGGCGATTTACATGATTGAAAGCGGGCGAGCCAGGGGACTGGCTCGCCCGCTTTTTCATCGCGCTAGCGCTTCTTTGGGATCGACCTAAGGCGAGCGAACCATAGGGCTGCGGCACCCGAGGTCAGGAGCGCGGTGATGCAAGCGGCGATGGGAACTGATCCTGTTGCCGGTAGGTCCTGCGGTAGGGTACAGCGTTGAATGACGCTGTCCTCGTCATGTGACTCAAGTTTATCGCCGCCACCGTTGCGGCAAAGATCGACGCGCGCGCTGTTGGTGAGTGCGGTTTGGGGCGTATAAGCCGACGTTGCCTGCATGTGTACGACTGCGCCCCGAGCGTCTGTGCCAAGGATTGCTTTGGCATCGTCAAGGTCGTCGTGCTCATCTTTGAGATCATCGCGGGTCCAAGAATCCGCATCGCTTCGAGTCGTAAAGTCGGCGGCTACCGCACCGTATTCAATTCGAATGCCTGTTACGACGGTATTGGATGCAAGGTCGAGCTCTTCCGCCTCGAGTGTGGTGGATTCCGTGGTCGAGACATCCGCCTTCCAGAGGCGCCAGCCGTCGTAATCGACGAGGCGGCAGTCCTCACCAAGGCTCTCTTTTACTTCGTCGGACTCAAGCCAAGGATTTTCGTGTCCATCGTCAAGTGTCGCGTTCGCCGGCTCATCGACGTCTGTCGAGTCCAACGGCGTCGTGCGATACCACACGTTGCACAGACCGTTGAGGTCGCCGATGGCGACGGGGGTTTCGATTGAGATGAATCTCGCCGTGCCGTCTTTGGCGCACTCAAGATCATCGGTAATCGTAAACTCATCAACCCAAGTAGCGGAATCGTTTCGAGCGTCGATGGTATAGGAGAAAAGTCCATCCGTATTAGTTTGCGTCGCGGCGCGATTTTTACCATCGCCGTTAGCCAACAGGCCCTTTTCGATAGGTTGGACAAGTTCCTGACGCTTGTCGACCTGTCCCTTGATCTCGATGGGCGCATCCTTCATCGCGACGGATTGGACTTCTCCCGTATCCTTTATTTCAAACGTTATTTCCTCGGCAAGGTCATAGGTCCGCGGAGACATCATTTCGCGCAACGAGTAGGTGCCGGGTGCAAGATGTTCGACGCGGTGTGGCTTGTCGGATGAGGTCCAGGAGTCTATTTCGATTTTATCGGGACCATATAAGGTGAGTTGTGCGCCTTCCACTTCCTGCTCACCGCTTGCATCGACCTTGGAGATATCAACCTTGGTGTAATCGTCGGATACGTTAAGCCGTGCTTCTACAACGGGTGTTTTCTGGTCGGCATAAGTAAGGTCGACAATATGGGTTGTCCGATCGAGCAAGAAGCCTGCCGGCGCTTGAGTCTCGACAACCTCGTAGCGTGCGGTGCCAAGTCCCAGCGGGAGGTTGTCCGCGCGTGCTTCTCCAGTTTCATCCGTCGTGATGGTAGCGACAGTCTCACCGTCGAGCGCGGCAATGCTACCGTCGGGGCGCACGATATCACTCGAGGCACGGATCTCAAAGACGGCGCCCGCGAGGCTGCTGCCGTCTATGGCATCGGTTTTAACGATCCTGATGTTTCCGGTCGCGGCGTGGTCATAATACGAGGCGATTGCAACGGGCGTTAGGTTCATGTCGGCGGGTATGTTTACCTCGATCTCCTCGCCGACAAGATAGGGCTCTTTTGCCGAGGTTTCGCGTACATAATAGGTGCCCGGCACGAGCGATTCGGGCAGTGTGACGGTCCCGGTCGCGTCAGTCGTAAAGGTGTCCATTACGTTATGTGCTGGATACCAGCAAGTTTGTGAGACAGGTTCGTGATTGCTGTCTAGGAGTTGGAAGGTGAATCCGGCTAGTGGAACAGAAGCGCCTGTTTGGGCGTCGCGTTTTACAATCTGGAGGTGCGTCGACAGAGCGTGGTTATCCACGATATATTGAAGCTCGGCGCCGTTGGAAATCTGATTGGCCCCGACGGTCCATTCCCCTGCACGTTTAAAACCCTCGGGGACGGTTTCCGGAACCTCGTGAACCGTGTAGCCGGCACGGTCGTATGGGACGGCTCCGTGGACACCGGCGGGTCGCTTACCTGTGCCGAACCATGCTTCGGGCTGGTCTTTGGTGGAGGCAAAGCCATAGATGTTTGTGGTCAGTGTGCCAACAACCTGCTGAGAGCTGTTGCTGACAACCTCAAAGACAACACCACCCGCCGGCTGCTCCAGGCCGGATTGGTCGCTATTGCCGTAATCCTTGAATTTGGAAATCTCAAGGTCAAACGCAATGGGGATATCGGAAACGCGAGATTCGATCTCGACCACGCCTGAATCGCCGAGCTGGTCGGCTCCAACGGTATAGGTCCAGCTGTCGTTGGATGGCAGGTAGCCCTCGGGGGCTTTTGATTCGTAGATGGTAAAGGTTCCTAAGGGGACATCGGCGAGGGCGGCCCGACCGCTTTCGTCGGTCGTGAGGATTTGTGCCCATCCAGGGGTTGATTGCGACACACACGTGAACTCTGCTCCTGCGAGTGAAGATCCCACCTGGGGGCCGGCATTCGTCGCGGCATCGAGTTTTACGATACGCAGGTTGATGGTGCCGGGCTGTTCATCAATGGCGACCCGCCCGCCGTCATTCCCCGTGGTAAAGGCAATACGATCGTGGCGGGGGACATAGCCGGCCGGCGCCTTCGTTTCAACTAGGTAGTATGTCGTGTTGGGCAGAAGTGTTGCTTGCGCTCGACCGTTGCTGTCCATCTTGATGGTGCCGACACGCGCGCCGCTGGCGCTCTCAAAAATATCGAATGTTGCCCCGGTAAACTGATAGGTATTGTTTCCGCTGGTAATAACGGTGTTAGCAGACTGCTTTTGGAAGGAAACAGAGACCGCCGGCAGTACATAGAGCATGTCTTGACGTTTGCTGCCGCCCGATACGGCCCCTAGATAGCGTCGCGCGCGGTGCGGAGCGGCTTTGATGCTTCCTGATTTTGCGCTGTCGTGGAGCCACCGCGCAGCCGCCACGACTTCATTGTCGGCGGTAAAGTGTCCGCTCTTGGTTTTACCCTGAGCGGTCGTGTAGGAGTAGGTGCCGTCGACATGGGTAGTGCCGTTGAGCATCCATACGGCAAGCTGGGTGGCGGCGCGGGCGCGATCGGGTGAAAGATGGTAACCGCCAAACGACGTGGCGGTGGGATATCCGTGACAAACGATTGCCGCGAACTCGTCGTCGAGCCACACCCAGCCTTGATCAAAGTTGAGCCATGGGCCACCCGGTTTGGTGGGGCCGGGGCGCTCCTGGTTCATGCAGTAGGCAATCGAGGTGTCTTGAGCTTCATACTTGCCGATGAAGAAGGGCCCACAATCATCGCTAATAGTGCGGAAGCCGAGCTGGTCGTAGCCATCGACGGCAAATGCGGCTCCCGGTGCCAGGCAGCCGAAAAGCAGGAAGAGGAGCAGGAGCAGCGGACCTGTTGCAATTGCGCTGTGGACAGAGTGCGTGGGTGCGTTGGACATGGCTGCTCCTTATCCCTCGTGCGCCGCACGGGGAGGCTGCGACGCGTAGGATGAGGCTACCCCCGAGGTTCATGCGGGTAAGTACCGGAGCCTGACCAAAAGCTTGCCTAATTCCTGACAAATTGAGCTCAAATACAACAATCAAGCAAAAGCGCAGGTAGAAGATAAGGAGAACAGGAAGTCAAAGGTCCTCGTCTCCACAATTGACGCGATTTTCAAACGAATCTCCACAGCTAAAACAAGCATCGCCACCCTTGTATCGAACAAGACAACCGCGTTATACTATCCCCCACATATGCGGGCATCGCCAAGTGGTAAGGCATCAGCTTCCCAAGCTGACACTCGCGGGTTCGAGTCCCGTTGCCCGCTCCAAAAAAAAGTAAAAGCACGACACCGTTTCGGTGCCGTGCTTTTTTCAATAAAGTGCCGGGACTCGAACCCGCCAGGGTGCGAGCGTTAAATAAACGCGAAGCGTTTATAGCGAGCAGGCAAGGTCGCCGATAGGCGACCGCAGCCGGTGCGTATTTGCGAAGCAAATACGCAGACGTCCCGTTGCCCGCTCCAATTCCAAAATGTTAGGTTAATGCCTGCTGCCCATACTTGCACCTGCGCACGGTACAATGGATGGGTTACGACCAACGTGCCAATAACCAAAAAGGAGCCGCTATGATCGATCGCTATACCCGCCCGGAGATGGGACACATCTTCTCCCTCGAGAACAAGTACGCCATTTGGCAGGAGATCGAGGTTCTGGCCTGCGAGGCCCAGGCGGAGCTCGGCAAGATCGGTATTTCCAAAGACGAGGCCCAGTGGATCCGCGACCATGCCAACTTTGAGAAGGCGAAGGTCGATGAGATCGAGGAAGTCACGCGCCACGACGTCATTGCCTTCCTGACCAACATGAAGGAATACATCGATGCCGATGTTCCCGAGGGCGACCCCAAGCCCAGCCGCTGGGTTCACTATGGCATGACCAGCTCGGATCTGGGCGACACGGCCCTGTGCTACCAGCTCACCCAGGCCTGCGACCTGATCATCGAGGACGTCAAGAAGCTCGGCGAGATTTGCAAGCGTCGCGCCTTTGAGGAGCGCAACACGCTCTGTGCCGGCCGCACTCATGGCATCCACGCCGAGCCGATGACCTTCGGCATGAAGTTTGGCTCTTGGGCCTGGGAGCTCAAGCGCGATCTGGATCGTCTTGAGGACGCCCGCAAGAATGTTGCCTTTGGTGCCATCTCGGGCGCTGTCGGCACGTACAGCTCCATCGAGCCGTTCGTCGAGGAGTATGTCTGCGAGCACCTGGGCCTGGTTCACGACCCGCTGTCCACGCAGGTTATCAGCCGCGACCATCACGCCTATCTCGCCGGCGTTCTCGCCACCACCGCAGCCACCTGCGAGCGCATCGCTACCGAGGTCCGCAATCTGCAGAAGACTGATACGCTCGAGGCCGAGGAGCCGTTCCGTAAGGGCCAAAAGGGCAGCTCAGCCATGCCGCACAAGCGCAACCCCATCACCATGGAGAAAGTCTGCGGTCTGTCGCGCGTCGTGAAGTCCAACGCCCAGGTTGCCTTCGATAACGTCGCCCTGTGGCACGAGCGTGACATTTCGCACTCCTCTGCCGAGCGCGTCGCTCAGGCCGATAGCTTCATCGCCCTCGACCACATGTTCCAGTGCCTCATCCGCGTTATCGACGGCCTGCAGCTGTACCCTGCCCGCATGATGGCCAACCTCAATAAGACCCGCGGCCTCATCTTCTCCTCCAAGGTGCTGCTCGCCCTCGTCGACACGGGCATCACCCGCGAGGACGCGTACGCCATTGTGCAGGAGAACGCCATGGCAACTTGGCACGAGGTACAGGATTGTGTCTCCGGCCCCACCTTTAAGGAGCGTCTCGAGGCCGACCCGCGCTGCACCGTCAGTCAGGAGAAGCTCGACGAGATCTTTGATCCGTGGGACTTCCTCACCCGTATCGACACGGTCTTTGATCGTCTGGAGCAGCTGAGCTTCGAGTAGGTTCGGGCATAACGTTAGCTTTTTAGGGCGCTTTGCTGGTAATGTGTGTTGCCGGCAAAGCGCCTCGTTGCATTTAGGGAAAGACGGGGATAATAGTCGTCTCGAATAACATTCTGAGAGGGGATCGCATGATTTCGTTTGATTACAAGCCTCAGGGCGTGTGTGCTCGCAATATTCACCTTGACCTTTCCGATGACGGCAACAAGGTGGTGTGCGTTGAGTTTACCGGCGGCTGCGACGGCAATCTCAAGGCTATCTCCAAGCTGGTCGAGGGCGCTCCCGCCGATCGCGTAATCGAGGTTCTCGCCGGTAATACCTGCGGTATGAAAAAGACCTCCTGCGCCGACCAGCTTACGCGCGCTATCGAGGCCGCTCGCGCCGAGATCGCCTAATGGGTATCGCCGATCACATCAAGAACGGAATATCGCGTCGCGGCTTTGTACTCGGTGGGGCTGCCGCGGGCGCTGCCACGGTGCTTGCCGGATGCTCGAAAAAAACGGGTACCAGCGATGATGCCGCCGGCGAGCCGCAGGTTATCAAGGACGATTCCAAAATCATCTCGATTACGGATGAGTATGAGGCTGTCGACATCGATCTTGAGCCGGCGTCATCGTGGACGCTGCCTCTGGGTACGCTGCTGTACTACTGCGACGGCGATTACGCCGCGGCGATGATGGCGCCCGCATCGGCACTGCACGCCAACACACTCGGCGTGCTCAACCTGGGCGATGGCTCGCTTACCACATTAATCGAGGATCCTATCGAGGGCACGGGATACGCATTCTACGATGTCCGTGCCGGCGACGGCGTATTCGCGTGGGTTGAGATGAACTTTGCCAATTCATCGTGGAAGCTCTACGCTCAAAATCTGTCGGGCGCTTCGCTCTCTGGCGACGTGGTTGAGCTCGATCGAGGTGGCAAGGACTATGATCCGCCCCTGTTCACGGCGTTCGGGTCATCAGTCATCTGGTATAAAATGCCTTCGGCAGGCGGCAATAAAACGAGTAGTGATTCGTTTTGCTATCGTCGCTCGCTTGATGAATCCAAGGCCGAGGTAATTTGGAAATCGACGGGCCGCTTTGCATCGGCCCCGCGCGCGAGCGACGGCATTTTGACCATCTCGCCGCGTGTCCGCAACGACGAGGGCGTCTACTACGGCATAACGGCAATCGATCTGACCGACGGCAACAACACCAAACGTGCCCAGCTAGTTCTTCCCTCGTCAGTCTCGCCTTTCGAGGCCGTATATATGGGCGATACCTTCGTGTTTTCTATCGAGGCGACCTATAGTGGCGTGGGCAGCCTGGGCA
>DBFCNY010000119.1:0-1764 GCA_048298285.1 Collinsella sp. | reverse complement strand
AGTTGCGGTGAAATAGGGACTGTTTTACAAGCCAGGAGCCCCAAACAGTCCGCATATCACCGCAACTCAAAAGCAGCCAATTTGGGACGGGGCTTTTTGCTACCCTGTGCCCCGAGTTGACTCGCTTGCCACGAAATGAGCCTATCTACTACGTTTTACCGACTACCCTCGACCACACGGAAAAATGCAAAATTAAAACCGCAGGTAGATGGCTTGCGGATTCTGCAAAAATCCGGTTCTGGTCGACCCATGCGGGTTAAACGTAGTAGATAGGCCGTTTTTATGGCGAAGCGTTGGCAGCATGAGGCAAAGGGCTGCCCCTTTGCCTCATTGCCTAGTCTAGGCGGAGCGGATCGTGGGGGTAGGCGTTGAGAATCTCGACGCCGGTCTCGGTCACCAGAGCAAGATCCTCGATGCGGACGCCGGTGTGGCCGGGGAGGTAGATGCCCGGCTCGATAGAGAAGGTCATGCCCGGCTCGACAACCTGCTCGTTGACGAGCGAGACGTCGCCCGGCTCGTGGTCCTGCAGGCCGATCGAGTGTCCCAGGCGATGCGTAAAGTACTGCCCATAGCCCGCATCCTCAATCACGTCGCGTGCGGCGCGGTCCAGGTCACACATGCGCACGCTCAGTGCGATGAGCGCCTCGGCGGCCTCGTTGGCGCGGCGCACGATGTCGTAGATGCGCGCCGTCTCCTCGTCCGGCTCGCCCCAAAAGAACGTGCGCGTCATGTCCGAGCAGTAGTTGCAGCGTCGCCCGCCAATGTCGAACAGCACCACGTCGTCGCGCTTGAGTACCGTATCGTCGGGCTCGTGGTGCGGGTCGCCGGCGTTGGCGCCAAAGCTCACGATGGGCGGAAAGCTAAAGCCCTCGCAGCCGTGCATGCGATACAGACCGAGCATCTGGTCGGCAATTTCGCGCTCCGTCACACCTTCGTGGATGAGCTTGATGGCATCGGCCATCACGGCGTCGTTGGCGGCAGAGGACGCTCGCATAAGCTCCTGCTCGGTAGCGTCTTTGTAGGTGCGTGCGGCGGTGACGGCAAAGTCGCCCAGGAAGAACTCGCTCGCGGCGTGACGCTCCATGAGGGGCATCAAAAAGCCGGAACGCATGACGGTGTCGATGCCGAGCGGTTTGGTCGGATCGACCTCGCGCGCAATGGCATCGGCCACGACGTCGTTGTCGGTGTGATAGGCGATGCGGGCATTGTCATACTCTGGCAGCTGGTGCAGGGCGTTGACTAGGATCACCGGCTCGCTACCGCGTGTGAGCAGCACGCCGCAAAAACGCTCGAACATATCGGCATAAAAGCCGGTCAGGTAATAGATCGACCACGGGTCGTTTACGAGCAGCTGTGCGCCGGGGTGCTGAGCCTCGAGCGCATCGAGCACGCGCGCCATACGCTGGTCATCGACATGTGCCATACATCGTCCTTTCGCTAGGGTGCCACCATGGTATCCCAAGCCCGGCAGTTGGGGACGTTCCTTTTATGCCGGCACCTTGGGACACTCTTTGGCATGGCCAGCCTGGCAGGCATGCAGACAAAAGTAGTCATAAGAGGCCCGTCCCAAATGGGCTGGTTTCAAAAGTATGGCGGATTACGGGGCTGGACCTGTATTACTTGACCATGGGAAAAATCGCGAAATTAAAACCGACGCTCCTATAAGTTGTCAAGAGGCAGTTTGCGGGAGCGCTCTCTCCAATTCGCACAGGAGCTCGTAATACCTCCTCTCCAGTTTCGTCGACCGCCGTTTCCCCCGTTCCA
>DBFCNY010000118.1:0-4258 GCA_048298285.1 Collinsella sp. | reverse complement strand
GGCTCATCGAGGTCATCGAGATCGATGTCCGTGGCACCGGAGATGATAGGCATGCTGGCGAGGTTTACATTGTACGGCGCAGCCTCAGCCGCCTGCTGCTGGGCAGGAGCGCCCCAAAGCGAGCTCTCGGCGGCACGGCGGGCGGCAACGGCCTCCTCGTCCGCGGTCATGGCTTCATCAACGTACGAATTATCGGCAAAAGCGTTCGCGTCCGACGAGGTAGCGCTGTAGGCGTTATTGGATGCCGCGTTGGCAACGAGTGCCACGAAAGCCGCCGTGCTGCCCGCAGGGGCGGCCTGGGAGCCCGATACGGCACGCGCCGCGGCGGCGATGTCGTCGCGATTGAAGGAGCCGGTCTGCCCGCCGTTGGTGAGCTCGTCGATGGCGACTTGATAGACGTCGCGCGAGCGTGCAGGGTCGCAGCTCACCGGCGAATCGTCGTCGAGCATGCTGTCGATCATAGACCAAGCCTCGTCCTCGTCCATAGCATCTGCGGCTCGAGCGATGGTAGGGACACCATCATCGGCATGACGGCGCTGGAACGCACCGGTCAGGCCGGAAAGGAATGCCGAGGTAGACTGCTCCGCCTGAGCCTGAGAAGCAGAAGCCGCAGCGTAAGGAGTCGCATCCTGCTGCTGAGCTGGAATCGAGGCGGTCTTGAACTCGCTTTGATGCTGATTGAGATTGGCGGCACCGCCCATGGCATCGGGCTGGAACAGACGCTCTTCACGCTGCGCACGATACTCGGAGATACCCAGCGAGGCGGCATAGATACCCACGCCCGCCACCGCGCCCACGGCGAAGGGAACCGCACCCGCCACGACCGTCTCGTTCACCGACGAAAACGGCAGCGTCGCGGCATACATAACCACGGGAGCGGCAAGGCCGATCCCGCACGAAAGTCCGGCAAGGACTGCTCGTTGTGTTGCATCAGAAGAAGCCATGAGCTCTCCCCATCTTCCAGCACCCAAATCGCATCATTCAGTTGGCTGCGCGAGAGAAGATGAAGCGGGGCTATGCCCCAAAGCAACGGTATATGGTTCGTTTCATCTGCGTTTTCCGTCGCGAAGCTTAAAAGCTATTATGCGAAACCGCCCAGTCGATTGCAAGCGACGATGTCGGATTGAAGCGGGAAACCTGCTGCTTGCCAGTCTTATGGTCAAAAATAAGCGCGGAGCGGCGATATAGAAAAGGGCCGAGGCTCAAAGCCCCGGCCCTTTATTGCATTGATGACTATCGCTGCGTGTAGATGACAACCTAGAACGTCTGCTCGTAGTCGCTGTGTTTTTTGGCCGAACGCACCAGGAACTCCTGGTTGGTGTTGGTGCCCTTAAGACCCTTGATAAACGATGCGGCCGCGCGCTCGGTGTTGTTCATGCCGGCAAGAATGCGACGCAAGCCAAAGACAAACGGACGCATCTGCTCGTCAACCAACAGGTCCTCGTTACGCGTACCGGAGGCAACGGGGTCGATAGCCGGGAAGATGCGGCGGTCGGCCAGGTCGCGGTCGAGCTTGAGCTCCATGTTGCCGGTGCCCTTGAACTCCTCAAAGATGACCTCGTCCATCTTGGAACCGGTGTCGATGAGGGCAGAGGCCAGGATGGTGAGCGAGCCGCCGTTCTCGATATTGCGGGCTGCGCCCAGGAAGCGCTTGGGCGGATACAGTGCCGCCGAATCGACGCCGCCCGAAAGGATGCGGCCTGAGGCGGGCGCCGCCAAGTTGTAGGCGCGGGCAAGACGCGTGATGGAGTCGAGCACCACCACAACATCGCCGCCCAGCTCCACGATGCGTTTTGCGCGCTCGATGACGAGCTCTGCCACGCGAGTGTGGTTGTCGGCGGGCATATCGAAGGTCGACGCCACAACCTCGCCCTTGATGGAACGCTGCATATCGGTGACCTCTTCGGGGCGCTCGTCGACGAGCAGGCAGATGAGGTGCACCTCGGGGTTGTTAATCGAGATAGACTGGCAGATCTTCTTGAGGATCGTGGTCTTGCCTGCCTTGGGCGGGGACACAATCAGGCCACGCTGACCCTTGCCAATCGGCGACACGATGTCGATGGCGCGACCGGTAATGGAGTCCTTGCCGTGCTCCATGCGCAGCGGCTCGTTGGGATAGACCGGGGTGAGGTCACCAAACTTGGGGCGGTTGCGAATCTGCTCGGGTTCCAGACCGTTGACGGTCGTGATTTTGGCGAGGCCGGCGCGCTTGTCGCCGCCGCGCGAAGGACGCAGCGAGCCCTCGATGACGTCGCCCGTGCGCAGACGCGCGGAGCGGATGAGGTAGGCGGGGACGAAGGCGTCGTCGTTGGACTTCATGTAACCGTGGGCATGGATGATACCGGAGCTGTCCGGACGAATCTGCAGGATGCCCTTGATGTCGCGGAAGCCCTCGGCCTTCGCGGCGGTGACGTAGATCTCCTCGACGAGCTCGGCTTTCTTCTTGCCGGTCGTCTCGATCTCGAACTCCTTGGCCTTCTCGCGCAGTTCGGCGACCTTCATGGCAGCGAGCTCCTCACGCGAAAGCGTGGGCTCAGTCGGAGCGGCATTGCGCTCCTTATTGCGCTGCTTGCGGTCGCGCTGACGGTTGCGGCGATCGTTGTTACGCTCGTCCTTGCGCTCGTTGCGGTCATTACGCTCGTCGTTGCGCTTGTGCTGACGGCGGTTGGGGCGAGCGCTCTCTTCGGTCTCGACGGGGGCGGTGCCATCGGTTGCGGAGACGTCTTCGTTAGCCGAAGCATCATCGCTGGCCTCGGCATTGGAATCGCCCTGCGGCTCGGCCTCGGCATGCTGCTCGACGGCCTTAGCCTTAGCGGACTTCTTACGACCGCGCTTGGGCTTCTCGGACGCAGACTGTTCGACGTCCTGGGGCTCGGCGGCATCAATCGATGCATCGACGGTCGTCTCGGCGGAATCCTCGGACGCACCCTTCTTGGCAGCTTTAGCCTTGGACGTGCGCTTAGCAGCAGTGCGACGGCTGCGACCGGGACGGACGTCGGCAGGCTTGGCATCGGCGGGAGCGGCCTCGGAAGTCGTAGCATCCTGGACGGGTGCGTCGGCAGCGGTTGCAGACTCGGCAGCCGCAGCAGCATCCCGAGCGGCTGCGGCCGCGGCTGCGGCCTTCTCGGCCTCGACGAAGGCCTTGGGCTTACGACCGCGACGGTGCGGGCGCAAAGCCGGATCGACAACGGGAACTTCGCTGGCCTCGACAGGCGCAGCGGGCTCAACAGGCGATGTGCCCTCCCCTGCCGCGGAACGGACCGAAGCCTCAGCGAGCTCGGGGGTTACCTGATCGGCAACCTGCTCGGCCTTAGCAGCCGTGCGACGGCGTGTGCGCGGTACCGGCTTCTCGGTTGGCTGGTCGGCGACAGGGGTCTCGGTGGCGGCAGGCGTCTCGGGCACAGACGGAGCTGCAAGCTCGGTCAGAGCCGCGGCCTCGCGCTCGGCAGCACGACGGCGGGCGCGCACCACCTGAGCCTCGCTAATCTGCGCCAACGCACGTGCCTGCGCGACCTCATCGGAAATCGGCGCCGAGGAGTCAGCTGCAACGGTGCGCTTGGCGCGCGTCGTGCGCGCGGTACGGCGCTTGGGCTTGGTGACCTCCTCGCCGTCAGCGGCAGGCTTGGCCGCGCGGCGCGTGCGCTTGGGCTTTGCCGGAGCAGCCTCCTCACCAGTTGCAGGCACGGCCTTCTCAGCCGTTGCAGCCTTAGGCGTCTCAGGAGCCGAGGTTTGCGCGGGCGCCGCGACCTGGTCCGACGCAACCGGTGCAGCGGGAGCGGCTTGCGTCGTCGTTATTTCGTTTTCTTGCTGTTGATCAGACACAGTGTTTGCTCAACTTTCTTTTCAAGCCCTGTGATCACATGCTCCCTGCATAAACCTTCAGGGCGGCTAAACAGTCTAGCTCCGTCAAATACCGACGGACATCATTGATCTGTATCGAGATATTTGCGTCATATACGCAACGTTAGTGTAACACAACCGCCGTCACCTGCAACTTAGTCATTGGGGACGTTCTTAAACGACTATTCAAAAGGGACACTCTTTGGTTTACCGCCCACAAATCTGACTGCCTCCGCCAAAACTATGGCGGTTTACTACGATGAATCGCTCAACCGCAACCACTCCGAAACTTGTTGAACTAAAACCGACGCTCCTATAAGTTGTCAAGAGGCAGTTTGCGGGAGCGCTCTCTCCAATTCGCACAGGAGCTCGTAATACCTCCTCTCCAGTTTCGTCGACCGCCGTTTCCCCCGTTCCA
>DBFCNY010000117.1:0-9345 GCA_048298285.1 Collinsella sp. | reverse complement strand
TATTCGACAAGCACGCGAACATGAAGTACAAGTTCGGCACCAGGAAGTTCTGGGCCGAGGGCTACTACGTGTCCACCGTCGGCCTGAACGAGGCCACCATCGCGAAGTACATCCGGGTGAGTATTTGCTCGCTTGAGCACTGTTGAATATCGCGAAACAGCACCGCCGATATCGCGCTTGGGCACCGGGGCCGACACTGGCCCCGGTGCTTTTTTATTGCTACCGGTCTATCCGCGGCGCTGCCGCATGTTGGCCTCGCCCATGTCGACCCAGACCGCGTTGTGCACGATCCTGTCCATGATGGCGTCGGCATGCACCCCGCCGCCGAGCCTCGGGTGCCAGTCCTTCTTCTTGAACTGGGTGCAGAATACGGTCGAGGCCGTGCCGTACCTCAGCTCCATCAGCTCCAGCAGCATCGACCTGAACTCGGTGTCCGGCCTGTCGAGCAGCCACTCGTCTATCACGAGCAGGCCGAACGCCCCGTACTTGCGGACGAGCTTGCGCTCGCCGCCGGGCCGGTCACGGCTCTCGCGCCAGAGGTCCTCGAGGTCGGGCTGGCGGACGTAGCACGACCTCACCCTCCTGGCGCAGGCGGCCTTCGCGAGCGCGCAGGCCAGGTAGGTCTTGCCCGTGCCGGTGAGGCCCTGGAGAACCACGTTCTCGCCGCGCCCGACGAACCCGCAGGTCGCGAGCTCGGCCACCGCCACCCTGTCGAGGCCGCGGCCCTCGAAGAAGTCGACCGAGCGGACGTCGGCCTCGGGGTACCTGAGGCCGGCCCTCCTCGTCAGGTTGCGGACCTTCTGCGTGATGAAGTCGGAGTGCGCCTCGTCCACCGCCATCTGGACGCGCTCGGCGAACGCCATCCCGGCGCACACGGCCTCGTCCTGGGCGGAGAGGGCGGCGAGCAGCTCGGCCGCCCCCATCTCCCTGAGCTTGCGGGCGGTCTCCGCGTTGACGTCCATGCTCACTCCTCCCCGTAGAAGCCGGCGCCGCGCACGTAGCCGCAGTCCCCGGACGCCTCGCCGGCTGGCGCCCTGTCCTGCCCCGACCTCAGCACGGGCTCGACGTCGCGGTAGCGCGGCGACCTCTTCCCGGTCGCGAGCGCCATCCCGCACGCCCGCTCGAGCCTCGCCGGGGTGTAGCGCCTGGACAGCCTGAGCACGGCGAGCGCGGCGTTGAAGCCCTGCTCGTCGAACTCGTAGCAGGCGAACACCCTGTCCACCAGCTCGGAGCAGGAGGGCCCGACCCTCGAGGCCCAGGCGCGGATGCGCGGCGCGTCCCAGTCCGACCACGCCCTGCCCTCGGGCATGTCCGAGCCGCGCGTGGAGTAGCGGTTCCTCGCGTAGGACGGGAACCTGGGGTGCGTGGCCACGCGCTCGCCGCCGGAGAAGACCTCCACCTTGCCCTCGGTGACGCGCAGGTCGACCGTCGAGCCGACGAGCAGGTGGCTCACCGAGTAGTAGTTGCGGGCGTACGCGACGTGGCAGTTGGCCTGGACCTTGCGGCCGTAGACCCACTCGCACACCTCGAAGGGCTCGGCCGGTAGGGGCCTCAGCAGCGGGCGCTCGATCTCCTCGAACACCTCGCGCCTCGAGCCCTCGCGCTTGGCGAACGGCGCGTCGTTGTGCTCCGCGACCCTCCGGGCGACGGCGGCGCGGAGGGCCGCCATGTCGGTGAACACCTCGTCGCGAAGCGCCGCTATCACGTAGGTCGCGGCGGCCCAGACCTCGTTCTCGGCGCTCGGCTTGTCGCGGGGCCTCCTGACCCTCGCCGGGATCACGGCGGAGCCGTAGTGCGCGGCGAGCTCCTCGTAGGCCGCGTTCAGTACCGGCTCCCCGGCCCTGGGGTGGGCGGTGACGCCGGTCCTCAGGTTGTCGGGGACGATGCAGGGCGTCGCGCCTCCCAGGAAGGAGAAGGCGTGCACGTGGCACAGCAGCCATGTATCCTGCTTCATGTCGAGCGTCGGCTCGACGTAGCTGTACCGGCTGAACGGGAGGCAGGCCACGAACAGGTACACCTTCCTGACCTCACCGGTCGCGGGGTCCACGAGCCGCATCGTGGGCCCCGACCAGTCGACCTCCATGTTCCTGCCCGCCTTGTGCCCGACGCGGCTCACCACGTTGCGCGACACCGTGTACTGGCGGTAGCGCTTGCAGAACCTGTCGTAGGACATCGACGGCGCGCCGGCCTCCGCGCACCCGTCGGCATACTCCGCGTGCAGGAGCTTGAGCGTGACGCCGGTCCTCGCGAGCTCGCGGTGGACGCGTGCCCAGTCGGGGTCGGCGTGCACCGGCCCGGCGTCGCCCCCGACTGGGGAACAGCAGCGCATAGGCGGCCTCCTCGGACATCCCCTCGACGTCCTCCCAGGAGACGCCCCGCTCCCTCGCGGCTTCCAGCACGTCCTGGACGCTGTGCTTCGAGACGTGGGCGGTGCGGGCGATCGCGTTCTGCGAAAGCCCGTTCACCGACCTCAGCCTCAGGACCTCCCTGGCCCTGATTCTTCTCGCCATGTGGAACCTCCTCGTTCTCTGGACTGCATGGCAGCCCGAGCGTAACGGGGATGCGCGGGAAGGCATTTAATGGCGGTGCCGAACGGCAATATTCGGTCGGGTGGGCGGCGGTGCTGATTCGCAATATAGGTGGTGTCGAAAGGGCCTAGGACTCACGGGAGCAGGAGAAGGCCGACATCGCGATCGACCGGCTGAGCGTCAAGGAGTACGAGGACCCCTTCGATAGGGGGCCGGGGCGTAAATAGCGCCGGTTTGACCGGCCCGTCACGGGTCAATCTGCAGTGCGGTCCGAACCCCGTGAGGGCCGGCGCCTTTAGACGCGTGCCGGAAATCCAAGGGTTATACCCTAAGAGCAAACCACCCCTTTTAGGGGTGGTTTTGATTGGTGGCTATCTGCGCAGTGGTGCCAATAGTATTTTGCGGAAGATCTACCTCTCGCTTGGCATGGAAGTAGGGTGGCCGGGCTGGTCGTCGTAGGCGTATTTGCTGTACACGTTGACCTCCCACTGCTTTTTTTCGACCTTTGCTACAGAATCTAGGATGAAGCCGGTCGCAAGGCTCAGGCCGCACAGGAACATAAACGAGGCGGCGAGCATAGCGGTGGGGAAGCGCGGGACGAGGCCGGTCTGGAAATATTCGACAACGATGGGCATGCCCAGGGCGAGGCCGAATACCGCGAACAGAAGCGCAACGAGGCTGAAGAACTTCAGCGGGCGGTAGTCCTTGAACAGCGTGCCGATCATCGTAACGACTTTAATGCCGTCGCTCACGGTATTGAGCTTGGACTCGGAGCCTTCCGGACGGTCGCGGTACTCGATGGGTACATCTTTGATGCGCCAGCGGTGGTCGACGGCGTGGATCGAGAGCTCGGTTTCGATCTGGAAGCCTTCGGAAAGCACGGGGAAGGTTTTGACGAACGGGCGGCTCATGGCGCGGTAGCCGGTCATGACGTCATCGAAGCTGTAGCCATAGATCCACTTGATCATGGCGCGGACCAGATTGTTGCCAAAGCCGTGGAAAGCACGCTTGTTTTCCTCGGCATAGGTGCCGTTGGAAAGGCGATCGCCTACGGTCATGTCGGCCGTGCCGCTGAGGATAGGCTCGCAGAGGGCTTTGGCTGCCTCGGCGGGGTAGGTGTCGTCGCCGTCGACCATCAGGTAGCAATCGGCGTCGATGTCGCGAAACATCTGGCGGCACACGTTGCCCTTTCCCTGACGGGGCTCAAAGCGGACCGTGGCGCCGTGCTCGGTGGCGATGCGTGAGGTATCGTCCGACGAGTTGTTGTCATAGACATAGACCGTCGCTTGCGGAAGCTCGCGGTGAAAGTCGTCGATGACTTTGCCGATCGTGGGCGCTTCGTTGTAGCAGGGGATAATGACGGCAATGGATTCAGAATTCACTCAATGCTCCTTTGAATTTCAATCTCTGAAAGTATAGCCGTTTGCGCCTGGCATCCTAAGATGTGGGTTAGTTCTCCAGTTTTGTTGCGCGATTCGTTTGCCTGTCTGTCGGGTCTATACTGTTCGTTTGTCAACGATTACGAGTAAAGGAGTTGCATCCGTGTCGGATCAGACAAAGCAACAAGAAACTCGCAGTCTGCCTGCGACGTTTGCTAAGAACGAATTTGAGAAGGACGCGTTTATCCTTCGTCAGCTGGTTACCAAGGATTTTAAGATCAAGTATCGCCGTAGCGTTCTGGGCGTCGCATGGTCGGTGCTCAACCCGCTGCTGATGATGATCGTCATGGCCATCGTGTTCTCGACGATTTTTGGCCAGGGCCGCAATGGCTCAATGACGCCCGAGATGTACCCGCTGTACTTGATCGTGGGTAACATCACCTTTGCCGTCATGTCTGAGTCTACTAACCAGGCCCTGACGTCGATCGTGGGCGCTGCCCCTCTGCTCAAGAAGGTTAAGGTGCACCGCTGGGTTTTCCCGGTGCAGAAGGTGCTCTTCTCGCTGGTCAACTTTGCCTTCTCGCTGGTCGCCGTCGCCATCGTCATGCTGTGGTTCCGCGTTATGCCTTCTTGGCACCTGATTCTGTTGCCGGTTTGCCTGCTGCTGCTTATGTGCTTCTGCATGGGCCTGGGCATGATGCTCTCTGCCCTTACGGTCTTCTTCCGCGACGTTATGCATCTGTGGAGCGTCGTCATTACGGCGTGGACTTACATTACGCCCATCTTCTGGACGACTGACTATATTGCGCAAATGCCGCATCTCGTGCGTATCTTGATGTATGCGAACCCCATGTTCAACTACCTGCAGTTTATGCGCGATATCTTCCTGTTCCAGACTACGCCTTCGTTCTTGACGCTTGGTATGTGCGTCGCTTGGGCGGTTCTTGCGCTTGCTATTGGCTACACCGTGTTCCATAAGTCCGAGCGCAAATTCATCCTCTACATCTAAGGAGTGCTGTGATGACTGAATCTGTTGTTGATTACAGCGAGCAGCCTCTGGCTGTCGAGGTCGACGACGTCACCATGATCTTTAACATGGCGTCTGAGTCGCTGACCAACCTCAAGGAGTATTTCATTAAGCTTGCCAAGCACGAGCTGTTCTTTGAGGAGTTTAGGGCGCTAAAGCACATCTCGTTTGATATTCATCGAGGCGAGGTCGTGGGCCTGGTGGGCACTAATGGTTCCGGCAAGTCTACGATGCTTAAGATTATCGCCGGCGTGCTCGAGCCCAGCGAGGGCAGCGTTAAGGTGCATGGCAACATCGCACCGCTGATTGAGCTTGGTGCCGGCTTTGACCCCGAGCTGACCGCCCGCGAGAACATCTATCTGAACGGCGCCCTGCTCGGCTACACCAAGGAGTTCATTGATGCCAACTTTGACGGCATTATCGAGTTCGCTGAGCTGCAGAACTTTGTCGACATGCCGCTTAAGAACTTCTCCTCGGGCATGGTGGCGCGTATTGCCTTTGCAATCGCGACGATTACCGAGCCCGATATTCTGATCGTTGATGAGACGCTGTCCGTCGGTGACGTGTTCTTCCAGCAAAAGTGCGAGGCCCGTATTCAGCACTTTATCCAGAGCGGTGACGTGACGGTTCTGTTCGTTTCGCACTCCATGGAGCAGGTCGAGCGCATTTGCCAGCGCGCCGTTTGGATTGAGAAGGGCGACCTTCGCATGGACGGCCCGGTTGATGAGGTCTGCAAGGCGTACCGCGAGCAGTTCAACTAGGTTATAATTACAAGCGCTTGGCACGCGTGCGCGTGCTTGGGCGTGCGGTTATTTGCTCCATTAGCTCAGTTGGATAGAGCAGGGGACTTCTAATCCCAAGGTCGACGGTTCGAATCCGCCATGGAGCACCATCGTTTATTAAGCCCGGACCGCTTGGTGGTCCGGGCTTTTTAATATGAGAAAGCCATTGTCAATAGACACGTTCATCCGAGCCCGGTTTCAACCGGGCTTTTTCGTTTCCCGTCGGGAGAGCCCGCGCACGCTGCACGTTTAGTCGACGCTTGCCTGGCAAGCTAATATCCGCGGGCTCTTGCGGGTGCGCTGCCGGCGGTCAGCCCGGTATATCCGCACACCCCACCGCATTTCGATTCTCCGTCCGGCGCGCTCATCCGAAACCAGTCTTCTTGACGGGCGCGGCCTCGCGGCTGCCCAAAAAAAGGCTCGTGAACGCGCGCCGGCGATGCGTCGAGACGCGGCCCCTCCCGGCGGGAGGCTTGTTGTCCGGCGTCAGCCGAGGGTCCCCTCAACCCGGCGGCCGATCTCCCAGACCCAGCAGGCGAGCTCGCGCGCGATGGCGGCGTTTGCCTTGCACGCGCTCTTGCCGGCCGCGGCCAGCGCCTCGCGGCGGCGGCAGAGCCTGGCCGTGCAGTCGCCGGCGCGCGCCCGGATCGCCGCGGGGACGTCCGCGCCGGGCGGCGGGGCCTTCGGGCGGGGCGTGCACCTCGAGTAGTGCCACGCCGACTCTATCAGCGCCGTCCTGGCGAGCCGGTTGCCCGCCTTGGTGATCCCGCCGCGCCGCTCGGTCTCGCCGCTCGAGCGCTCCGACGGGATGAGCCCGCACCAGCTCGCGAAGGCCGGGGCCGTCCGGAACCTCGTGAAGGAGCCGGCCTCGGCGGCGAGCCTGAAGGCGGTCAGGGCGTCGATCCCCTTGATGCAGGAGAGCGCCTCGACGGCCGGGCGCCACCGGTCGGTCCGGGCGAGGGCGAGGACCTTCTTCTCGAGCTGCCGGCGGTCCGACTCCGCGCACCTCACGGCCGTGACGTAGTGCTCGAGCACGTCACGCTGCGGGCCCTCGAGCCTGATCTCGGATATCCACCTCCAGTGGGCGCGCGTCCAGGCGCCCTTCCGCGTGCCGTCGGCGTTGCGCTCGTCCCAGACGTAGCCCAGCCTGATCAGGAACATGTTGAGGCGCTGGCGGGCCCGGAGGTAGTCGGCCGCCGTGTCCTCGAGGGCGCGGTCGAGGTCCCGGGCGGCCTCGACGGCCGCATCGGGCAGCGGGACCTCCACGATGTTGTGGGTGGCGAGCATGCGGGCGATGAACTCGGCGTCGCGCCGGTCGTTCTTGCGCCGGGCGTCCGCCGCCGGCCTCTGCATCCTGGAGACGGCCGCCACGGCGCAGTCGAGCCCGAACGCGCGCAGCTCGCGCGCCATGTGGAAGCCGGTGGGGCCGCTCTCGTAGCACGCCCTCGGGTCCTCGAAGCCGAGGGCCCACTCGGCGATCTCGGCGGCGTCCGTCCCGAAGTCGCGGTGCACCACCTGTTAGCGCTAATCTAAAATTAACCACTTTCGCAAACGCATCTCGCCGAATGCGCTAACGCGCTTTCGCCGACCCCGCTAACGTACTTTCACCAACTGCGCTAACGGAACTATGCTCCGATCGGGTATCCGACCCGGGAGGAGCGGGATATGGAGCGAAACGTAATGGGAGAGCTGAACGTCTACAGGGGGTCCGGCGCGAAGCCGAACTTCAGCGAGATCGCGAGGAGGCACGGCATGGACCGGCACACGGTCGCCAAGTACTGGCGGGAGGGCGAGGCCGCCGCCGACGGGAGGTCCGCGAGGGGCAGCGCCTTCGACCCGCTCGAGGAGGTGATCCGCGCGAAGGCCCAGCTGCCCGGGATGACCAAGATGGCCGTGTACGCGTTCCTGCGCGAGGGCCGCGGGGAGGGGCTGCCCGGGTACGGCGCCTTCACCGCATGGTGCCGGGCCCGCGACGTGCCCTTCGGGGGCGTGGGCGGCCGCGAGCCGCACCCGCGGTTCGAGACGCCCCCGGGCAGGCAGCTGCAGTTCGACTGGAAGGAGGGCATGAGGCTCGTCGACTCGGAGGGCGAGGCCTTCGAGTTCAGCGTGTTCACCGCGACGCTCGGCTACTCCCGGAAGCACCGCTTCATACCGGTCAGGAGCCGCACGCTCGACGACCTGCTGTCCTGCCTGCTCGCCACCTTCACCCGCCTCGGCGGCGTCCCGGAGGAGTGCATCACGGACAACATGTCGTGCCTGGTGACCGTCTCGGGCCGCAGGAGGACCAGGCAGGAGAGGGCGTGGCGGTTCGCGCGGGAGGCCGGCTTCGAGCTCAGGCTCTGCGCGCCGCGCTCGCCGCAGACCAAGGGCAAGGACGAGTCGGCCAACCGCTTCCTGAACCGCCTGCTCGCCTACGGCGGCGAGTTCACCGGGTGGAGCGGCCTCGCCGAGGCGGTGGCCCGGATCGAGGCCCAGGCAAACTCGGAGCCGAACCGCACCACCGGCCTGCCGCCTGACGCGCTGTTCATGCGGGAGAAGGAGAGCCTGCGGCCCATCGGGAACCTCCGTCTCCTCGAGTCGATGGTGGGCGACGTGAGCGTCCAGACCGTCCCGCCGACCATGCTCGTCAGGGCCGCCGGCAGGGAGTGGTCCGTGCCCAGGCGCTGCATCGGCCGGCGCGTGAGCGTCATAGCGATGCCCGGCGGCCAGGTCGTGGTGAGGATGGCCGGCGAGGAGGTCGCCGTCCACGACGCCGCGTCCGGGCCGTCGAGGCCCATCAACTACGACCCCGACCACTATGGGCAGGCCCTCGAGGGGAAGCGCGGCCTGGCCGACGCGGACATCGCCGAGGCCGCGCGCGCCAACCTCGCGCTGCTCGACTCGCTCGGAGGGGCGTGATGGGCGCCGCCGCGGAGGGTAGCCCCTCGATCAGGGCGCAGGCGAACCTCTCCGCGCTCGGGCTGCACGAGATGGCGGCGTCCCTGCCCGACTACGTGAGGATGGTCGCCGCGGGCGAGCGGGGCTTCGCCTCCGCCCTCGAGGAGATGACGCGCGTCGAGGTCGCCGCCCGGGAGGTCAGGATCACCGGCCAGCGCATACGGTCGTCGGGGTTCCCCTACGTCAAGGGGCTGGCGGACTTCGACTGGGACTTCCAGCCGTCGGTCCCGCGCGCCGAGATCGAGGAGCTCGCGACCCTGAGGTTCGTCGAGCGGGCCGAGAACGTCCTGTTCGTGGGGAGCCCCGGCGTGGGCAAGACGCACCTCGCCGTCGCGCTGGGCATCGAGGCGGTCAGGGCGGGGCGCGAGGTCAGGTTCGTGGACTGCGCCCGGCTCGTCGAGGACCTGGAGGACGCCTCGTCGCGCGGCATCCTCAAGAAGAGGCTCAAGTACTACGCCCACTCGAGGCTGCTGATCATCGACGAGCTCGGCTACCTCGACGTCGGTAGCGCGGGCGCGGACCTGCTGTTCCAGCTGATATCGACGCGCTACGAGCAGCGCTCGACGATCATCACCACCAACGTGGGGATCAGCGGCTGGGGCAGGGTGTTCGGGGACGACGTGGCGGCGAGCGCGATCGCGGACAGGGTGTGCCACCACTGCCACCTGGTCAAGATAACGGGCAGGTCCTAC
>DBFCNY010000116.1:0-5437 GCA_048298285.1 Collinsella sp. | reverse complement strand
GCCGGAGCGCCCGACATCAAGATTAGCAAGGGTGACGGCTGGTGCGTGCGCACCAAGGACGGTAGCGATTCGGCCCAGTGCGAGGTACAGCTCGTGGTGACCGAGGACGGCTACGAGCTGCTGAGCTGGTAGCCGTGGATGCGCCGGATGCTGACGGGCACGCTCGTCTTGCATCCGGCGTTTTTATTTGAACGTTTTGCCTGATACAACCTGCCAAAATAAACCTGTCCCTTTTTGGCAGGTCGAGCGGAGAGGACTGCTTGTGAACATCCTGGTTTTGTTGCCCGTCAACGACCGCCATCGCGCGATCCTCGAGTCGAGCGCTCCGGGCGAGGACTTTATCTACACGAGCTCCGACGCCGCCACGCGCGAGCAGGTCGCCGATGCCGACGTGATCCTGGGCAACATCGACCCTGACATGCTCACGGCATGCGAGCATCTCCAGCTGTTGCAATTGCAGACCGCCGGCTATGACGACTACCTTGCCGCCGGCACCGTGCCGGCTGACGCCAAGCTGTCTTGCTCGGTGGGCGCCTACGGTCAGGCCGTGAGCGAGCACATGTTTGCCATGGTACTGTCAATGATGAAGCGCCTGCCCGGCTACCAGGACCTGCAGCGCGAGCATCGCTGGGAGGACTTGGGTCCGGTCACCTCGCTCAAAAATGCCAACGTGCTGGTGCTGGGCGCGGGCGATATCGGCGGCCACTTTGCCACGCTCTGCCGCAGCATGGGCGCACACGTCCGCGGCATCAAGCGCCATCCGCTCGTCTACCCCATTGTGTTTGAGGACATGGACGGCATGGATGCCTTGTCTGAGCGCCTGGCCGAGGCAGACGTCGTCGCATCTTTTATGCCCAGCACACCCGAGACCCGCGGTCTGGCGAACGCCGAGTTCTTCGCCGCGATGAAGCCGGGCGCCTTCTTTGCCAACGGCGGCCGCGGCGACCTTGTGGTCGCCGACGACTTGGTTGCCGCCTTGGAGTCGGGACATCTCGCCGGCGCCGCGGTCGACGTCACCGACCCCGAACCGTTGCCTGAGACAAGCCCCCTGTGGGATGCGCCTAATATGCTCATCACGCCACACGTCTCCGGCTGGTTCCACCTGGCAGCCACGCTCAACAATGTGGTCGACATTGCCGCGGAGAATCTGCGTCACCTGCAAGCCGGCGAGACCCTGCGCTGTTGGATTGAACATTAGGGTTCCGCCGTTCTAACGAACGGCGGACCGGTCGACGCTGCGCGCCGCCCAGAGCGACAATTTGTCATTCAAAAGGCGAGGCATGACCAGAAGGTCTATGCCTTGCCTTTTTCATGCCAACTTGTTCGCTCTGGACATCGCTCGCTGACGTTTGCTCAACCTGCGGTGTCATAACAATTCTGTCCAGCTGTTGGCATTGCGGCATTTGCCCAAATAAAACCTGCCAAAGTAAACCTGTCCCTTTTTGGCAGGTATTAGAGCTCTACGCTTTCGGCGCCGTTGATGGTTAGGTTTCGCTCGTAGAAGGCGGTGAGAGCGCGGATGGCGTACATCACGTCGCGCACGCCGCCGGTCTCGTAGCTTGAGTGCATGGCCAGCTGCGGCAGGCCCACGTCCACGGCATGCATGCTCGCCTGCATATTCGACAGGTTGCCCAGGGTGGAACCGCCGGCCATGTCGCTCTTGTTGGCGAAAGCCTGCGTTGGCACGTCGGCGTCATCGCAGATGGCCTGGAACACCGCGCGGCTAAAGGCATCGGTGCAGTAGTGCTGGTTGGCGGCTTCCTTGATGACGATGCCGCCGTTGAGCACAACCTGATTGCGGGCGTCGCACTTCTCGGCGTGGTTGGGGTGCACGGCATGTGCGTTGTCGCAGCTCGCGAGCATCGATGCGGCAAGGGCGCGATGGTACGACTCGTCGTCAAAGCCCAACGATCCGTTAATGCGGCGCAGTGCATCGGCCAAGAGCGTCGACATGGCGCCTTGCTTGGTCTCGGAGCCAACCTCCTCGTTATCGAAGCAGCAGAAGACCGAAACATCGTGCGCGTTCTCGGCACCCAAAAATGCCTGCAGCGAGGTGTAGGCGCAGGCCAGGTCGTCAAGCTTGGGCGTCGAGATAAACTCGTCGGCCCAGCCCCAAATGCGCGCATCCTGGCGGTTGACCAGGAACAAATCGCGGCCCAGAATTTGCTCGGGCTCAACGTCCAGCTCTTCGGCAATCAGGGCATCAAAATCTCCCTGCTTGAGTTCGCCGGCGCTGATGAGCGGGCACAGGTCGACGGCTCGGTTGGGAGCAAAGCCCTCGTTAACGCCGCGGTTCATGTGGATGGCAAGGCTCGGGATAATAGCGACCTCGCGCTCGGTGGCAAGCAGGCGGCTCTCAATACGGTCGCCCTCGCGTACCAGCACGCGGCCCGCGAGTGCCAGCGGACGGTCGAACCAGGTGTAGTCGATCATGCCGCCGTAGGCCTCGGTGTTCAGGCGCAGCGTCTCGCCCGCGCCGTCGAGCTCGGGCACGGCCTTAACCTTAAACGTCGGCGAGTCGCTGTGCGACGCCGTCAGCTGAAAATGGTAGTCGCCGGCAACGCCGTCCTCGCCCCACGTAGCAGCCAGGTCCTCGCCCACCTTAAAGGCGATAACGCTCGAGGTGTTGCGCTGCGTGTAATAACGCCCGCCCGGCTCGATGTCCCACGCCGCGTTCTCGGACAGGTAGGTAAAGCCCGCCTCGTCGAGCTCGGCCATAATGGTCGCCGCCGTATGGAACATGCTGGGGCATGCCTCGATAAAGTCGATAAGGTCGTTGGCGGCCTCGATATCATCGGCCGTCACATGCGCGCGCTCGGGCGTTTCCTGATCCGTCATGCTCTCCCCTTTCGCTGGGTTGATGGTCCCTTCCAGCATACCCCGCCGCGCCAGCGCTGCACTCTTCATTCCGTGTTTAATCCCGCACCGCTCACCAAGTTGAGCCATCATGCCCGTGCACCTTTTGCGACAATTACGCTAACAGGACGAGAGGAGCCGCCATGAAGCCACGTAACATTGCCATCGCCTGCGGTGTCGCGGGAGTCGCCGTCGGCCTTGCCGCTGCCACCGGTATCGTTTATCACAAGCAAATCAAGTCCGCCGCGTCGCTCAAACGCTTGACCGGCTACGCGGATGGCTATGACCTGTACGCAATCGACATCGCCTACGACTACGATCTTGATCGCATCATCGCCGCTGGCGTGCGCGACGACCAGGCCTACATCGATGCCGTGGTGGCGCAGGTGCTGCCCGGTGTGCCGGTACATGTCCAGGCGCCCCAGTTTGCCTGCAGCGCTTTTGTCGCCGTAGATGCCGAAGGCCGCGTGCGCACCGGTCGCAATTACGACTTTAAGGACGACACCTCAGCGCTGCTGGTGCGCAATCACCCACGCGGCGGCTATGCCTCCATCGGGTTTGCCGCCCTTAACAACCTGGGCGATAACACTCCGCTTGACTCCGTCGCCGGACGGGCCGCCGCACTCATGGGCCCGTTTGGCCAGCTCGACGGTGTTAACGAATGCGGCGTGTCCATTGCCGTACTCACTCTGGATTCCAAGCCCTGTGACCAGGACACGCAACGCCCCGTCATCAATACCTCGCTCGCCATCCGTCTGGTGCTCGACCGTGCCGCCACCACGCAAGAAGCTGTCGACCTGCTTTCCGCCTACGACATGCACGCCATGGCAGGACGCGATTACCACTTCTTTATCAACGACGCCGCCGGTGACGCGCGCGTAGTAGAGTGGGATCCGCGCGATCCGGACCGCGCTTTCAAAGCGGCTCCTGTACGCCAGGTTACGAACTTCTACGCCTGCTATGGCGACGAAGTGCTGCCCAACCAAAAGAATGGCGAGCTGGGCCATGGTAAAGAGCGCGCCGTCGCAATCGCCGATGTCCTTGACGCCCATGTCGGTGCCCAGGACGAGGCAGTCGCTTGGAAGGCCCTTCGCGCCGCAGCCCAAGAGCCCAATCCGGAAGACATCACCAGCAATACGCAATGGTCGGTCGTCTTTGACAATACCGAACCCGCCGCCGCTATTACGCTGCGCCGCCACTGGGGCAACGTCGATGCCTTCGCACTGTAAGGAGCCAGGCCCGTCGACCTTACGTTCCCTGACGTTGCTTACATTTCCATACGCTTGAGCTAACACGTTTACCCCCGTATCAACAGTGTGCGGGGGTAAACTTATGCGCATGTTATAACTTGCCCGGAAGGATTCATCATGCTTAGGATCGGTCTTCTTACTAGTGGCGGCGACTGCCAGGCGCTCAACGCCACCATGCGCGGCATCGTCAAAACGCTTATGACCAATAGCGAAGAGCCTATCGAGATCTACGGTTTTGAGGACGGCTACCAGGGCCTTATCTACAGCAGGTTCCGCGTCATGACGCCCGCCGATTTTAGCGGTATCCTCACCCGCGGCGGCACCATCCTGGGCACGAGCCGCACGCCGTTCAAGCGTCTGGATACCCCCGAGGCCGATGGTGTCGAGAAGGTGCCGGCGATGGTCCACACCTATCATAAGCTGCAGCTCGACTGCCTGTTTATGCTGGGTGGCAACGGATCCACCAAGACCGCCAACCGCCTGCGCGAAGAGGGCC
The DNA here is from genome assembly GCA_048298285.1 of Collinsella sp. Lineage (GTDB taxonomy): Bacteria > Actinomycetota > Coriobacteriia > Coriobacteriales > Coriobacteriaceae > Collinsella. The sequence continues at coordinate 835 of DBFCNY010000116.1, read as the reverse complement.
TCAACGTTATCGCCCTGCCCAAGACCATCGATAACGACACATGGGGCACCGAGCTGACGTTTGGCTTTACGAGCGCCATCGACGTCGCCACCAAGTGCATCGACGACATCCACACCACCGCTTCGAGCCACGGCCGCGTGTTCGTTATCGAGATCATGGGCCACAAGGTTGGCTGGATCCCGCTGTATGCCGGCGTCGCGGGCGGCGCGGATGTCATCTTGATTCCCGAGATTCCCTACGACATGGATAACGTCATCAAGACCATTGAGCATCGCATGGAAACCGGTAGCCGCTTTACCATCGTGGCCGTCGCCGAGGGCGCCATCTCCAAGGAGGACGCGGCGCTGTCCAAGAAGGAGTACAAGAAGAAGCTCGCCGAGCGCACGAGCCCGTCAATCGTGTACGACATCGCCAAGGAGATCGAGGCCAAGACCGGTCGCGAGACCCGCGTCGCCATCCCCGGCCACACGCAGCGCGGCGGTCAGCCCGATGCCCAGGACCGCATCTTTGCGACCCAGTGCGGCGTCGAGGCGGCACTCGGCTGCCTACGCGGCGAGTTTGGCTACATGATTGCTCTGCGTGACGGCAAGATGTGCCACATGCCGCTCGAGGAGGTCGCCGGCAAGCTCAAGTATGTCGACCCCCAGAGCGACCTGGTGCGCGAGGCCAAGGCGTTGGGCATCAGCTTCGGCGACGAATAGCCTCGGCTGGAACTGCTCTCATCGGAGGCCCCAGGGCTTACCTCCCAAATCGTCCTCGGACATGTCAGGACCCCGCCGTGCGCTTCGCGCCGCGGGGTCCTTCCGTCCTGCGGAAAGATTTGGGAGGTAAGCCC
>DBFCNY010000115.1:0-15182 GCA_048298285.1 Collinsella sp. | reverse complement strand
CATCCTGCGTCAGCAGCAGCACGTCATAGCCGCGGTCGAGCACGCCCTTTACCACGGGCATCTTGGCCAAGCGCTCACGCGAGTCGCCGGCGGCGTAGTAGATGGCCTTCTGATCCTCGGGCATGCCCTTGGCATACTCGGCCAGGGTAATCATCTTCTGTTCCTTGGCAGACCAGAACAGCAACAGGTCGGCGAGCTCATCGGCCTTCATGCCATAGCTCGAGTAGATGCCGTACTTAAGACCGCGGCCAAAGTTCTCAAAGAACTTCTCGTAGGCCTCGCGGTCGTTGTCACGCATATCCTCAAGGTCGGCGGTAATCTTCTTTTCCACACGCTTGGCGATGGCCTTGAGCTGACGGTTCTGCTGCAGCGTCTCGCGCGAGATGTTGAGCGACACGTCGGCGGAATCCACGACGCCGCGGACAAAGTTGTAGTAGTCGGGCAGCAGGTCGTCGCACTTCTCCATGATCAGGACGTTGGAGCTGTAGAGCGCCAGACCCTTCTCGTAGTCCTTGCTGTACAGATCGAACGGCGCGCGGCCCGGCACAAACAGCAGGGCATCGTACTCGAGCGTGCCCTCGGCATGGAAGCTGATGGTGCGCGCAGGATCGTCAAAGTCGTGGAACGTGGACTTGTAGAACTCGTCGTAGTCCTTCTGCTCGACATCGGAGCTGTGCTTCTTCCAGATCGGCGTCATGGAGTTGACGGTCTCGAGCTCCTGGTAGTCCTCGTACTCGGGCGTGTAGTCATCGCCAGCATCCTCGGGCTTGGGCTTCTGGCGGCTCTTGGACACCATCATCTGGATCGGGTAACGCACATAGTTACTGTACTGCTGAATTAGGCTCTTGAGGCCCCACTCGGTCAGGAAGCGATCGTAGGTCTCGGCCTCGCCGTCGGCATCGAGCTTCTCGTTCTCGCGCAGCGTCAGGATGACATCGGTACCGTGCTCGGCACGCTCGCCGTCCTCGATGGTGTAGCCCTCAAGACCGTCGGATTCCCACACATGGGCGACATCCTCGCCGTAGGCGCGGCTGACGACCTTCACATGGCTGGCGACCATAAAAGCCGAGTAGAAGCCCACGCCAAACTGGCCGATGATGTCGACATCGGAGCCCTGCTGCTCGGCGTTCTCGGTCTTAAACTCCTCGGAGCCGGAATGGGCGATGGTGCCCAGATTGCGCTCGAGCTCCTCGGCGGTCATGCCAATGCCGTTATCCGAGATGGTAATGGTGCGGGCGTCTTTATCAAAGGAGACGCGAATGGCCAGGTCGCCCTGGTTGATCTTGACGCTCGGATCCTGCAGGCTCTTAAAGTTGAGCTTGTCGACGGCGTCGCTCGCGTTAGAGATAAGCTCGCGCAGGAAGATTTCCTTATTGGTGTAGATGGAGTTGATCATGAGGTCGAGCAGTTTTTTGCTCTCGGTCTTAAATTGACGCATGTGCAGTCCTTTCGCGCTACCCCCGTCCGCAAAAACGGCCCGGTTGCCCGAGCCGCATCGCAGACCTGCTATGTTCAGACTTAGATTTTATAACCCAATAGCGCGCATATATACATACGGAATCGAAAAACTGTATGTCCGAGCGCTCCAATGCGTCAATTGCCAAGGAGTGTCCCCAGCTGCCGGCAGAAAAGGAACGTCCCTATCTGCCATCTACGCGCTTGGCCATCCAGACATGGGGCTGGCCCTCGTCTTCGTAATCTACCGGGGCAATTTGCGTGTAGCCCGCCTTTGCATAGAGCGGCAACACGTATTCCTGCGCATGCAGCTTAATAAGCTTAGCGCCGGCATCGCGTGCACACGAAGCACTGGCCTCGACGATCGCACTCGCCAGTCCGCGACGACGCATAGCCGGCAGCACGGCGACGCGCCCCATAATGTAGGCCTCCCCCGCCGCAACGCCTTCGTCCATGTCGCATGCCGGCAACACCGGGGCCTCTGCGTCAGCCACGCGCTCAAGCTCCTCGGGAAACACGCGCGAGCAACCGGCAAGCTCGCCGTCTACATAGAGCGTCACATGAATGCAGTTCTGATCCTCGTCGATAGCGTCGAACTCATTCTCGTAGCCCTGCTCGTCCATAAAAACGACGCGGCGCACCAACGCCGCGTCATCAAAGCATCCCGTCTTAAGTTGGATATCCATGGCTGCCCTTTCATTCAATGCGAACGTTAGGGACAGATATTAGCGAAAATGAGCTCCGCGCACGCTAAACTTCGCGCGAGCCTTCGCCAGGCAGTCGTAATGACCCACGTTATGGGCATCGCTCGCGATGAAGCTGTACAGGTTCTGATCGAACAGGCGCTGTGCCGGCTTTTTTTCGCGACCAAAGCGACCGCCGGCAATAAAGTCCGCCGAAGCCTGCAGCTTGCAGCCCATATCGACCAGGCGCTCCGCCACGCTTACATCCTTTTGAACCGCACGATAGCGCTCAGGATGAGCGATGATCACCTGGTAGCCACGGCACTGCAAATCGTAAATCGTGTTCTCGTACTCTCTAAACGCATACGCATCGGCATGCGTCGAAAGCTCGAGCAGAAACTCGTTGGTTCCATCGAAATGCAAGTGCTCCGCGGCATCGATACCAAGTTCAACGAGCTTTCGATGGTTGACCTCGAAGCCCATCTGGAGCGGAAAACCGTCAGCGTTATCACGCAGCAGTTCAAAGGCATCCCACATCTTGTCGTAATCAAAATAGGGATCACGGCAGTGAGGAGTGCAAACAATTCTGGTTACACCAGCCCGCTTGGCAGCCTCGAGCATCGCCAAGCTCTCATCGAGATCGGCGGCGCCGTCGTCTACACCCGGCAAGATATGGCAATGAATGTCACGCATAGGTCAGCCTTAATCAACTAAACGTTTGCTCGGTTGGTGAAGATGCCCTTTTTGGAAGTCCCCTGATCGTCGGAGCCCTTCTTCACCTTCTTACCTTCCTTGGTGTAGTAGGAGTAGTAGTACTCGCTGGTCTCGGTCTCGCAGTAGTTCATAACGGTACCGATGAGCTTGACCTTCTCGGACTTTTTAAGCTGACCGATGGCGTTGAGCGCCTCCTCGCGCTTGGTGAAATCCTCACGCACCACGAACAGCGTGCCGTCGGTCAGGCTGGCAATCTCGGCAGCATCGATGAAGGTGCCGACCGGGGGAGCATCAAAGATGACGTACTGGAACTTGGCAGACAGTGCCTTTACCAGCTTGGCAAAGCGGTGAGAGACGATGATGTCGGCAGGATTGGGAATATGCGGCTCGGCATCGAGGAAGTAGAAGTTCTTCTGACCCGTCTCGACAATTGCCTGGTCAATGGAGATCTGCTCGGAAAGGACCGCATAGAGTCCGCCGCGCGAACGAACGCCGAGCATATCGGAAAGGGACCTGCGGCGCATATCGGCCTCGACCAGAAGCACGGACTTGCCGCTCGTGGCGATTGCCTGAGCAAGGTTAATGGAAACCGTAGACTTGCCCTCGTTGGGAATCGAGGAGGTAACGGTGATGGTGCGGATGGGGTCGTCCACGCTCGCAAAGCGGATGTTGGCCAGAAGGGTCTTGGCGGCATTCTGTACAACGAGCTTGTCGGTGTTCTTTGCCTTAGCCATGCCTATTTACCACCTTTCATAGCCGGAATTCGGCCAACAACGGGAATGCCCAGGAGCTCTTCTGCCTCTTCGGCACCGCGGATGCGGGTATTGAGCATGTCTGCCAAAACGACATAGGCGACTGCGATAAAGATACCGGCGAGGAACGCGACGGCAATATACAGCGTGCGCTTGGGGCCGCTGGGGGCTTCGGGGGTCTTAGCCTCGTCGATAACGTTGATGCTCTGGGCAGCGCCGACGTTCTGAGCGACCGTACTCACCGAGCTGGCCATGGCCTTTGCGACCTTAGCCGTCTCCTTGGCATCGGTGCCGGTAACCGAAAGCGTAATGACACGCGTGGTGGTCTCGGAGGAAACAGACACCTTGTAGTCATCCAGATCGGTGAGGCCCAGTTCATTGGCTGCGCCGCTCTTAACGCTATCGCTATCCAGCAGCGTGGCGATATCGTTGGAAAGCATCTGACTCGCCGAGAGATCGTTGTAGCTCATCTGACCGCTATCGTCGGTCTTGGCGAGAATGTACATGCTCGTCGTCGCGGTATAGGTGTTGTCCATCGCAACGAAGGACACGATGCCCATGGCGATCGCGCAGACCACCGGAAGGGTGATGACCAGCTGAAGGTGCTTCTTCAGCAGCTGGAACAGTTCGAGAAGGGTCATGCAGCTTGCCTTTCATTTCCCCAGTTCGGATTGACAAAACTGTCCGTATGTTATCGCATCTTTTTACCGAGACCAAACTCTATACATAAGAAACAGGCTCTCCTGTAAAAATGTCGGAAGCAATCGTAAAATTGCACAACAACGCCGCACCCGAAAGTCAAATGCGGCGTCTGCATCAATATCTATGTTGTATCGCTATGCGAATGGCTCGTCCTGCCGTATGGGAAACGTCACCGTAATGGTGGTTCCCACGCCCAACTCGCTCGACAGATCGAGCGTGGCGTGATGATACAGGGCCGCATGCTTGACAATTGCAAGCCCCAGACCGGTTCCGCCGCGCGCCTTGGACCTACTCTTGTCCACGCGATAGAACCGCTCAAATACCTTGCCCTGTTCTTCAGGCGCGATACCGATTCCCGTGTCGGCGACCGCAAGGAACGGATGGCCTTCGTCGTTGGTGCCGCACTGCAGCGTAACCGCACCGCCGGGTCGATTGTAGCGGATGGCGTTGCTCGCCAGATTATAGATGAGCTCGTCAATCAAGCGCGACACGCCTTCGATGACCACAGGCTTGGTCTCATGACTGATCGTCACATTCGCCTGACGGGCGACCTGTTCAAGACGCTGCTCAACCGCGTAGATGGCACGCGAGAGCTCAATAGGCTCCGTGGAACCAATGGGCACCGCCTCGCCCTCAGTTGCACGCTCGGCCTCGTCCAAGTTAGACAGCGTAAGGATATCGTTGACAAGCGCTGCCAAGCGGCCCGCCTCACGATAGATGCGACCGCCAAAGTTGCGCAGGTCGCCCTCGCCCTCGACCATGCCGTTTGCGATGAGCTCGGCATAGCCCGAAATCGCCGTAAGCGGCGTCTTGAGCTCATGGGTGATATTCGCCGTGAACTCGCGGCGCATACGGTCGTTGTCCGCTAGCACCGCCATTTGGCGCTTGAGTTCCTGGCGCTGCGACTCGATACGCTCAAGCATGGGGACCATCTCGGCATAGGCGTGCTCATAGCTACGGCGTGGGTGGTCCAAATCCACCTCTTGCAACGGCGCGATGATGGCACGGGACTCGCGGCGCGCCATAAAAAACGAGAGTACCGCACCCGCTGCTGCGATAAGCAGCATCGGCGCCACCATCGACAGCAAAATCGCCGTAACGCCAGGCTGGGCCTGCGCCAAGCGGACAACCTGGCCGTTATCAAGGGCGACGGCGCGATACAGCATAATCTCGTCGAGCGTAGAGCTTGCGCGCTCCGCGGAACCCAAACCACTCTCAAAGGCCTCGATGACCTCGGGGCGATCGCCATGGTTGGGCAGTGTGGAAGGCGACGCCTCGTTGTCGTAGGCAACCGATCCATCCTTGTTAATCAGCGTGATTCGCAAGTCCTCGCGATCAAGGCTACGCAAGAACGGGATGGGCTCCTGCTGTTCGTCGAGAGCGGCAGCAATGAGCTCGGTTTCCTGCGCCAGATTGGTACTCGTGGCATCCGCCAAGGTGTTTTGCACAAAGAACGCACCCAGCACCGTAAACGCCACGATAACCGCCATGGCGCAGACAAAGATCGTCACAAAAACGCGGTGCGACAGCGTATGTTTTCCCTGGGGGGCGAAGACCACGGGTTACTCCTCCGATGCGGTGGCCGCGGTGTCGTCACCTTCGGCACCATCACCGGCAGAAGGCTCGGCCAAGCGGTAGCCCACGCCGCGCACGGTCTCGATGGCGCTGGCATGCTCGCCCAGTTTTTGGCGAAGCGTCTGCACGTGCACGTCAACGGTGCGCGAACCGCCGTCGAAGTCCCAGCCCCACACGCTCTGCAGCAACGACTCGCGGGTAAAGACCACGCCGGGCTTGCGCATGAGGTACTCGAGCAGGTCGAACTCGCGCAGGGTGAGCTTAAGCGGCTCGCCGGCAACGGTCACCTCGCGATGGCTGGGCGAGAGCACGATGTCGCCCACGCTGAGCACATCGCTCGCCTGCTTGACCATGCCGCCGCGACGCAGCAGTGCGCGGCAGCGGCTCGCAAGCTCCATGAGCGAAAACGGCTTAGTCAGGTAATCGTCGGCACCGCCATCGAGCGCCATCACCTTGTCGAGCTCGGTATCCTTGGCGGTAAGCATCATGATGGGCACCGTCGCCGTCAGGCGATCGGCACGCAGTCGACGCATAATCGCCAAGCCATCGGTATCGGGCAGCATGATGTCGAGCAGGACGGCATCGGGTACCCGTCGCGCCACGGCAGCCTTAAACTCACCGTCGCACGAAAAGCCTTCGGCCTCAATCCCCTGCTTGCGCAGTGCATAGACCGTCAAATCCCTGATGTTGTCATCGTCCTCGACGTAATAGATCATGTTGAACCCCTTTGCGGCCGGCATGACCGCATCTTAACCCTAAAGGTACCTTTTCTAGATGGTATCAGCCAAAACGTCCCGTCAAATAATCCGCCGTGCGCGGATCGGTCGGATTCTTGAAGAGTTGCGCGGTGGGCGCGTGCTCCACCAGCTCACCCAGCAAAAAGAATGCGACCGAATCGGAGATACGCGCCGCCTGCTGCATATTGTGCGTAACGACCACGAGCGTGCAGGTCTCTTTGAGCTCGCAGGCCAGCTGCTCCACCACCAGCGTCGACACAGGGTCGAGTGCCGAGGTCGGCTCGTCCATCAGCAGAATGTCGGGCTGCACGGCAAGTGCGCGGGCGATGCACAGACGCTGCTGCTGGCCGCCCGAAAGACCCAGACCCGACTCTTTGAGCTTGTCCTTGGCCTCGTCCCACAGGGCGGCGCGTCGCAGGGAGTCTTCGACCAGCTCGTCGAGCACGACGCGATCGCGCACTCCCATTCCGCGCGGACCATACGCGACGTTGTCGTAGATGCTCATGGGAAACGGGTTGGGGCGCTGGAACACCATGCCCACGCGCTGGCGAAGGCGGCAGATGTCGTAGTCGCCCAGGATATCTTGACCATCGAGCGCAATCTTGCCCTCGATTCGGCAGTCCTTGATGCCGTCGTTCATGCGGTTAAAGCAGCGCAGCAACGTGGACTTTCCGCAGCCCGAAGGCCCGATGAACGAGGTAATCTGCTTGTCGCGGATCTTGATATTCACGTCCTTGAGCGCATGGTGGTCGCCATAGAACAGGTCGAGGCCCTCAACATCGATTCGCGTCGGCGAGGCGGCAAGATCCTCTGCCGTGGGGCGAGTCGCATCCCCAACCTCGCGCTCGTGCGCGGCCTCGGCCTGCGCTTTCATGAGTTCTTCAAGCTCCGTGGGCTCCACAGCCGCAGCAGCCGTCATACCGCATACCTCCACATCGATATCAATTCAGCAGTATCGATAGTAGGAATCGCGGCTCATATGCACGTGAGCGCATTGTCAAGTGTTTGTAAGGGCACACTGGCTATGCGGCGGGCAGCTCGATGGTGAATATCGTGTGTTCGGGCGTCGATTCACATGCAACGGTACCGCCGTGCGCGCATACGATCTCCTTGGCGATGGCAAGCCCCAGTCCAGCGCCGCCGCGATTGGTCGCACGCGCCGCATCCAGGCGATAGAACTTCTCAAAGATCACCTTGAGCTTTGGCTCGGGGATCGGATCGCCCTGGTTCACAAATCGTACGCGTACGCCACCGTCGCCCAAACGCCTGGCCTCGATCGTAATTGTCGAGCCTTCATAGCTATAGGCAACGGCGTTTTTCATGATGTTATTGAATACGCGAGCCATCTTGTCGCCGTCCACGAGCACCGTCAGGTCCTCGCAGATATCAACCTGGGCTTCCTTGCGCTGTTCGTTGAGAATGGGATAGAACTCGTCGGCCACCTGCGCCAGCAATAGCCCCAAATCGACGTAAGCGCGGGTGAGCACGATATCGTGGAAATCAAAACGCGTGATGTCGAAAAACTCCTCGATGAGCGCGTCGAGCCGATGGGCTTTGTCGAGCGCCACGCCCGTAAAGCGTGCACGCTGCTCAAGCGGCAAATCGGGAGCCTCCTGCAGGAGCGAAAGATAGCCCACCACGCTGGCAAGCGGCGTGCGCAGGTCGTGCGCCAGGTACGTAACCAGGTCATCTTTGCGATGCGATTCGTCGCGCAAGGCCTGTTGAACCTTACGCTCGCAATCGCGCGCCCGGTTGAGCGCACCCTCGACCTCGAGAAAGTCGCCGTCGATGGTATCCCACGTGTCGGGGTTGTCGATCAGACGGTCCTGAATACGGGCGGCGATCACGCGGTCGGCACGCTGCTCGCCTTGCTCATAACCCTGGTAATACAGGGCACGCCCGCAAAAGAACAGGACACACACGGCGAGTGCCAGCACAAAGCCGAGCATGTTGAACACAAAGGCGGCATTAAAGAACACGGGCCCGCCAATACCGCCAAGCGCCATGGCCCCGATCGCCAGCGTAGTCGTCCACGCGGCACCGCCGATTACCACGCAGCGGCGAACGATTTCAAATCGATCGATCAGCAAGAAGCTAATGAGCAGAACTGCCAGGATACCAACGATATTGTCAATGCCAATGAGTAGCAGACTCAGCAAAAAGAGCAGCACCGTCGCAAGCGCACGGTTGTCGACGACCGCCCTTATGTATTCAAAGAGTCGATCGGGCACCTCGAATACCCGCCTATCGTCTTTTGTCATATCCACTTCCCCACCATCAAAGGCGTTATTCGATTATGTAGCCAACGCCCCAGACGTTTTTGATAAAGCGCGGCTTTTGAGCATCGTCGCCGATCTTTTCACGCAGATGGCGGATGTGCACCATCACCGTATTGTTGGAGCCGGGCATAAAATCCTCGTTCCACACCGCGCGGAACAGGTCCCCCACGGCCACCACGCTGCCACGATGCTCGACCAGATACAGCAAGATGGAATACTCGATGGGCGTGAGGCGCACCGGTGCACCGTCCACCGTCACACAACGAGCGTCGCGGTTGATCTCCAAGCCGTCGAGCTGAATGGTCGGCGACTCGGCCGCCTGTGCACGGCTACCGTAACTGGTGTAGCGGCGAAGCTGAGCGTGCACGCGCGCGATGAGCTCCAGCGGGCGGAACGGCTTAACCACGTAATCGTCCGCGCCAAGCGAAAGGCCCTCGATCTTGTCTTGCTGGGCATCGCGCGCCGTCAGCATGATCACGGGATAGGTATGGCTGGAACGGATCGTACGCAGCAGCTCAAAGCCATCGATATCGGGCAGCATGACATCAAGCAGCGCCAGATCGAACTCCTGCTCCAAAATCGCCTTGGCAGCATCGGCCCCGCTATAGGCAATCTGGACATCAAAGCCCTCTTTTGTAAGGTAGATGCCAACCAAGTCGGCGATGGCCTTCTCGTCATCAACTACCAAAATGCGCTCGTTCATGCGTGCTCCTCTCGCGCTCCATTATGCCTGAGGCGACGCACGCCACACACAACAAGCGTGGGTGATTAAGTCGGCCTTAAGCACCCTTGTGCCCGTTCGGGTGCGGATGTGGGCCAAGCGCGCACGCGATGATCGCCGACGCCGGCAAACGATATACTCTAGTTTCAGAAGAGACCATCCCGTCGAAAGCGAAATCTGTGAAGTCCCTCACCTCTTTTGCAAAGCGCTCAGCCCAGCTTGCCGCCGGCTTTGTCTGCGCTATCGCCCTTGCCGCTGGCGCGCCCACCGTCGCCGGCGCCCAAGTGCTCACGACCGACAATGTTTGCGGCAAAACCGCCGATGCGCGCGGCATCACGGCCGAAAACCTGCCCGATATCGATGCGACCAATGCCCTCGTCATGGGCAAAGACGGCACCGTCTACTATGGGCGCGGCGCCGATGAGCAGGTCAAGATTGCCTCGATCACCAAGGTCATGACCGCAATCCTAACCGTCGAGAATTGCAAGATGGGCGAGAAGGTCACGGTGAGCAACGCCGCAGTCACCGTGGGCAATTCGACCGCCGGCTTGCTCGAAGGCGACAAGCTTACCGTGGAGCAGGCGCTGCGCGGCCTGATGATTCCCTCGGGCAACGACGCCGCCATCGTGCTCGCCGAATATGTGGGCAAGAAGATCGACCCTAAGACCAAAGACGCCGAGGCCACATTTGTGAAGGCCATGAACGAGCGCGCTAAGAAGCTCGGCTGCACCGGTACGCTTTTTGAAAACCCGCATGGTCTGGACTTTGATGAGTGGGCTGGCGATATGCACTCAACCGCACACGACGTAGCGCTGATGATGCAGGAGGCCATGAAAAACGACACGATCCGCGAGGTCGTAGCGAGCGAGGATTCCTGGATCGAGGCCACGGGCGCCGACGGCACCGACCATTCGCATTCCATGGACACGCATAACTATTTGCTGGGCCAAGATGGCAACATCGGCGGCAAGACCGGCACCACCGACGACGCGGGCTATTGCTTTACGAGCGCCTACAACCGCGACGGCGACGAGATCTACACCGTCGTTTTGAACTCCACCACCACCGACCAGCGCTTTACCGATACCGCAACCCTTGCCAATTGGTACTACGGTCACAAGGCGGCGGTCGCAATCGCCAACACGCAGGAAAAGACCGCCAACGGCAACCCGCTTATGGCGCGCATCAGTCAAACCGACTGGACGGATAAGACGATCGACGCCACGCTCGCCGATCCTACGGCGCAAGCGACCGTGTTTTCCCTTGCCGGCGAGGTGACCGAAAAGGTTAGCTACGACGATCTTTCGGGCACGGTGCATGTTGGCGACAAGGTAGGCAGCGTTACGCTCAAGCAGGACGGCACCAAGGTCGCCGTCATGGACCTGGTTGCCGACGAGGAAGGCACAGGGCCGAATCCCATTGAATGGCTCCTCGTGAAGCTCGACCGCCTGGGCCGCCGCATCGACAACCGGCCACTCACGGCAGAGAGCGAGACCGTAGCCAAGGCGCCCGAGGTGTAGGGCTGGGGGAACATTACATTTGAGATTGGAGAGGCGTCCAACGGGCGCCTCTTTTTGAATACCTCTTAAACGGGATGCGTCAGAATCACCAAAGCGACATTGCTAGCCGTTTACCTTCGCTGTGTCTTTTCGGACCTTGAAAACGGGTCCACCGGGCATGCTAGTAGATCCTTTCGACCTCCTTGGTCAAGGCCCTGAAAAGGTCCCCAGCTGAGGGGTCTGCCCCAGGACACAGCGATTGCCAGGCACCCGTTTCTCCGATGGTGCCCGCACTCGTCATAACAAGATCGTCGCTCCGCCTGCGAATGGAGACACTAACGGAGCGGCCATTATGGAACCCATGGATATCGACTTTATTTATGCGCCCATCAGCTAGATAACTAATCATGACATTGATGCTGTCACCATACTCCGGCAATTCGAAGCCGTGGGAATCCATCAATAGCTTCACGTCCTGATGGTAAATGCGGGCCTCGACGACATTCTTGGGCATCTTCCCCGTCTTTGTTGGAGAGCAAAAGCTGATGCTTGGCTCCTCTTCGCTCATGCCTCGGTCAAACCTAAGCATGCACGGGCATACCGACTCAATGGTTCGCAAGGCGTCCGCCGCGACCTTTTCCTCGGTAAACATCTCCACGTCGATGCCGTTTTCTTCCATATAGGCACGGTTTTTACGTTGAAGCTCTAGCCGAGCCGCAGCCTCCCCATCTCCACGCTGTTCCCAATTTCCGGAGTCGGCGACATTTCGATCGAATGTAGAATCAACGGAACATGGCGCTTGCTGTTGAGTCTGATCACTGTCGCCGAGACGCCTTAGCTCGGAGCGTCTCATCAGTAGTGTCACAATATCAAACAGCCAACCAAATCCAAAAAGGCCAAAGGTAAAGAGATATAGAAAGAAGCTACCCCACATCCGTGCATACGCCCTATGAGCGCCCGACCACCCAAGAAGGAAGCATAGCAAAAGCGCCTTGTTTGCCCTGTCAACCGACGTAATCTCTCGAGTGAGAGATTTCTGTTCAGGCTTCGCCAAAGGTGTAATTTCATGCGATGAAACAGTAATTGAGGACGTCCTTGACGCCGAGCTCCGAGCGCCTGATTTAGCAACGGCGCGAGCGACATCCCCAACTCCGACGGTCGTTCTGCTGTATACGGCATTGTAAGCAGCCTTCTTCGGATTTTTGATCCACCCCATGCCCTTCTTACCATAGCCGGGGATTATCACCCGCTTTACCGCGCGCTTCGCTCTGCCGGTCGTTCTTGCCTTGAGTGATGTCTTTAGATTCGGCTTACGCAGCCCGACCTTTACCATATTTCTACTCCATCCCCTCGGAACCCCACACCGGGGTGCACGAGCACGCCTGGGTCTCCCCGTTTTCAAGCGCCCCGTGTTTGCCTAATGTTCACGCCCTTTCGGACTCTAATCCCCAGCCGCCATTCTTGATAATAAAAAAGGGCCCCAAATGGGACCCTTCTTCAAAGTCATACTGGCGGAGAGCTGGGGATTCGAACCCCAGATGCCCTTTTGGGGCATACTCGCTTAGCAGGCGAGCACCTTCGGCCTCTCGGTCAGCTCTCCGTAACAGCCGTTCTATAGTAACCAAACAGCCGAAGTTGGGCAAGGGGAATTTTGAGGCGTTTCCTCTTTTATCTCTCTTTTACCAGTAAACGCCTCAGTCAATCATCTCAATCTGTAACATCTGCAGGCCGTAATCCCCTCCAGATGTTACAGATTGAGACAAAGATACAAGGACGGCCCCAGCGACAGCGCGGACAGCCCATTCTTTATTAGTCCTCCTGAACGGTCTCCAACAGATAATCGCGCATGTACGGAATTGCAAACGAAACACGGCCATAGCCCGCGGGCTCAATCAACCCCGCATCGATCAGACGCTTGCGATATGACCCAACTTTGCTCGCCGACAAACCCATCTTCTTGGCAATATCGCCGTTGGCGATATCGACGCCCTCGCATTGAGCCATCGCCGCGAGATACTGAAACTGCCGTTCCGACACCCTGCGCAGCGCTGGGGCAATCACCATAGCATTAAAGCTATCAAGAGCCGCCTGGATACCCTTACGAGCCGCCTCTTCGCTCACGCTCTCCGCCCCACTGCGCGCAGCAACCTGCCAAGCGTAATATCCGACCAGCTGGACCATAAAGGGATAGCCTGCCGAAGCTTTTGTTAATAGCTCAGCGGCACCTTTGTCGAGCTCCTTGCCCGCTCGTCTCATCGTATCCTCAAACGATCCGCCAACTTCAAAATCGGAAAGCCGAGTAAGTTCAACATGTTTGGCTCGCTGAAGGAACGTCAACGTATCATCCACCACCACGCCATCTACCGATGTCGGCAGCCCGGCGAAAGCGAAAGCGACATTCGCTCCTTGGCGGATCAAGAGCTGCATCTCATTGCCTAGCTCGCGCATTTCCTCAGTTGAGGCATCCTGGATCTCGTCGAGCGTAATGAGCAGACCACCGCGCTTCGCAGCATCGTACATCGCCTCGCCCAGATGAGAGGCCGACTTCGACATCTCCATGGAGCCAAGGCTGACCCCTAAAATCGATGGGGAAATCGAGATTGATTCAAGACGAACGTTTCGCTGCAGAGCCTCGAGGATTCTATTGCAAAAACCAGCATTGGAGGCAACGTCAACGACCTCGAATCCTTTTTTGCGTGCAAGGTCACCCAATGCATTAAGGAGCACCGTTTTACCTGTGCCTCGGACGCCCGAGATGCGCATGAGTCGATCGGGGGCACCAGGACCATTCTCAAGAGCCTCGGCAAAGTCATCCAAAACAGTGTCCCGTCCGATAAGCTCAGGCGGATTCATGCCCGCCGTTGGCTTAAAGGGGTTAACAGCTTTCGTCATTCTGCCCTCCTCTGCTAGTTTTAATAACTTTAACAAAGTTTAGCAACTTTAGCAGAGTTTAACAGTTTTAGCAGGCTCGGCGGCTTTATGCCTTACCGATCCTGCCGGGTCCTCCCGCCCGCGCCGATGCAAATAGCGCGGTGCGGCCCCTCTATATCGCCCCTACCCCAGCGAGCGGTTGAGGGAGCCGAGCTCGTCGTTACCCATGGTACGCCACATTTGGAAGATGCAACCGCGCGCCAGGAAAAAGAAGCCGTTGTCGACCAGTTGCACAGCGGCATCTGCCAGCTGATTCGTCACGGCGGACACTGGCGGCAGCTCAAGTCCAGCCTTGCGGATGGTCTCGACCGCCTCCTCGAACGTCGGAGGCTCACTGACGCCCATCTCGTTCATAAGGCCCTGCATTTCTTCCAGCGCGCTGCTGCCCGACTCCTCGCCGCGCGGCACCAGACGGTAACAAGCCAGCGCCAGGTCGAGCTGATCGCAATTCCAATAGGCAAACGCCAAGCGATAGAACAGGTAGCCAATTGCAGAACGATCGCTGGCAATACGTAGGCCGTGGCGCGCCACCTCGATAATCTCGTCAAAGCGCTCCAGACGCGCAAGCACGTTGATGAGCGCAAAGTGCGATTGCATGGACGAGCGCGCCAGATCGTAAAGATGGCGCACCTCGGGCAGCGCTCGTTCAAAGTCCTCTTGCTCGGCATAAAAGCTGCAGATCTCGTGCTGGGCAAAGTACAGCGCATCGGGCGCACGAAGGATTCGCACAGAGCGGTCTTCTTCCAACACCGGTAGCACCATGCGCACCAGCTGGTTATCGCAAAACTGCGTTTGAACCGGACCTGTCGCCAAAAGCTCGGCGACAGTGCACTTAGCCTCCAACTCCTCGACAAGACGGGAAAAGCCTTCAAAAGCACCTGTACGGTCGACTTTTGCCTGCTCGCGCAATTCAACAACACGGGCCACGTATGGGTCGTCGTCCTCTTCCATGACCTCTAGCTCATCAGCCGTATCGGCAAGCAGAAGGTCGCGCAACGCCGGCGGCAGCGAACGGTGGTCGTCACGCGGACGAGCGTGAACCTCAGCGGGCTCAATCGCATCCGGCGCGTCCGACTCATATGCCTCAAGCATGCGCTTGCACGGCATATCGTCCATATCCACGCTCTCAAGATC
>DBFCNY010000114.1:0-15115 GCA_048298285.1 Collinsella sp. | reverse complement strand
CAAGCAGGACGCCCTCACCGGTGCCGAAAGCGAACTCGAAGCCAAGAAGCAGACAGTCGCAGCAGCCGAAAATGATGTAACGGCAGCCCAGGCGAAAGCCGATACGGCGCAATCGGAGTTGACCTCGGCAAAGCAGGTGCATGCTGCCAAGCTGGAGAAGGCAAAGGCCACTCAGAAACAAGTCGACCAGGCAAAAGCCGAGAAGGAGCAGGCAGACAAGGCGCTCGAAACTGCCAAGACAAACCAGGCGGCCGCCGATCAAGCCGTTGTCGATGCACAGAAAGCATACGATACGTGCAAGGCAGCAGCCGATAAGGCTACGACGGCGGAGGCGCAGAGCGTCATCGGCTTCTACCAGTTCATCGGTGCCAACGATGCTGCAAACATCATCTATAGGCAGAGCGATAAAAACCCGACGACCATTGGCGATAAAAAAGACGGCACGTCACTCGACAACGCCAAGCTATCGTTTGACAAGCTGCGCGAGATTAATGAGTATCGCAAGAGCGTCGGCCTTAGCGAGCTTAAGGTGACGGCAGAGCAGATGGCGATTGCGCAGTCGAACTCCAATTACTCAGACGCCATGCTGGACCACTCAGACTATGCGCAATTCGAAAATGCCGCATGGAACTACGACTTGAAAATAAACGTCGCACACCAGTGGGTTGACGAGGAAAAGAAGATATTTGACCAGGCCGCAGCGAAAGCCGGCCTTGGCGAAATTGCCCCCAAGGATGCTTGGGAAGCTTTCTGGAGTCATGGCACCGAATTCGGAGACCAAAAGGTGGGCTTTGGCACCGTCGGCCACTACTTGAATATCGTACAGCCTGACGCCAAAACTATGGGATACGGCATTAATTCTCGAGGAACCCATCTGTCGTATACCTACGTTTTGGAAGTTGACGACAATTACGGTTCATACGAGAAGGAGTACTCAATCGATGAGTTCGAGAGCCTCTTTGATCAGTATCAGCTGAGTCTCTCCAAAGCCAGCGAAAAGCTCGCTGCCGCAAAGACGGACCTTGAGCAAAAGCACAGCACAGCGGCATCGAAAGCCGATGCCGTAAAAGCAGCTGAGGCCCTCGTCGCTCAAAAGCAAGAAGGCGTTGGTGCCGCGAACAGCGACCTTGCCGCCGCAAATGGCAACGTAGCAAGTTCCGCCGCCGCAGTCGCCCAAGCAGAGCAGAATCTCGCCAAGGCAAACGGAAAAGTTGCCGAAGCCGAAGACCAGGTCAAAGCCGCCCAAAGCAACGTGGCGCCCGCAGAGCAGGTCGTCAACCAGAAGCGCGCCGAGCTTAAGGCATCGCACGAACAAGCCGCTCAGAGTCAGAAGAAGGTTGATGACACCAAGGCAGAGGCCCTCGTAAAGCAGCAGGCTCTGCAGGACGCAAAGAAGGAGCTCGCAAAGTATTCGGCCGACGTTGCTGTGGCTCAGGAGAAGGCTGACAAGGCTCATCAAACGCTCGATGAAGCCACGGCGGCTCAGACGTCTGCCCAGAGCGCTCTTGAAAAGGCAGAGCGCGACGCGGCTTCCAAGAAGCAGGCCCTCGATATCGCCACGGACGGCGTCGAGGCCAAGGCGGCGACCGCGGAGCACGCCGCAAGCAATCTAACCATGACAGAAAACGACTTTGCCTCGAAGAAGGCCCATGCCGACGCCCTGAGCAACGCAGCCGATAATCTTGCCACCGCCGAAGCGGCCAAGAAGGACGCCGACGCAGCGGCAACCGAGGCCGAAGCTGCCCTTAGCGCAGCAAACGACGCCATCGCAAACGCCGAGCAAGTGGTCGAGAATTCTCAGGCCGCATCGGGCGCCGCTGCTGCCGTCTTCGGAAAGCTCAAGTCCGTCAATGTCGAAAACGGCATCGCAACCGGCTCCGATGCAAACGCGAACGACACCCTCAACGCCCTCTTTGCCAAGTGCGTCACCGCCAAGCAGGCTGAACATGATGCGAAGGCCGCACTCGACGCCGCCCAGGCAACTCTTGACGAGGCGACACCCGCCTACACCGCGGCTCTCAACGACTACAACGAGGCGAAGGCGAAGCGCGTTGCCGCCGAACAAGCCCTGAAGGACGAGATCGCCCGCCAAGAGCAAGAGGCGGCGAAGGCCGAGCAGGCCAAGATCGCGCAGGCTGCCGCTAAGCCGGTTGCCGGAAAGCCATCCGCCGGCAACGCCAAGACGGCAGCCAACTCGGCGCTTCCCACCACAGGCGACAATGCTGCGCTCGCCGGTGAGACGTTTGTCATCGGAGGCGTCGTGCTTGTAGCCGCCGGCGTCTTCCTGACAGACAAGAAACGTCGTCAGGAGTAAGGATTCGGAGGCAGTCTCTCCTCCTCTCCCGCTACTTCGTAAACCCTGCCCAACATGCGCCGGGGCGTCCATCACACGGGTGCCCCGGCGTTTTTCATTGCAGGGTCCAAGACACCTGCTCCGGTTTGTCTCGATCTGTAACAGTAAGGGGTCATCTTCGCTGCTAGGTGTTACAGATCAAGACGTTTGAGTTGACCCCGGACGGTTTGTCTCGATCCGTAACAGCAACTCAGCAAAAACGGGTCTAGTTGTTACAGATTGAGATGTTGGCCGGACGGTCCGCTGCCCCGGCAGTCAGTCTCCTTCTGTAACGAAATGTCATACATTTCCATCTCCGCTAGACACCCCCAGGGGGTACGGGTGTATAGTATCGGCAGGTTAACATTTCCGACACCACGTCACGGAAAGGAGAAGCCATGGCTCAAGATAAGTTCGACGTGGGCGGCATGACGTGCGCCGCGTGCCAAGCGCACGTGGACCGTGCCGTCAGCAAGCTCGACGGCGTCGAGAGCGTCGCGGTCAATCTGCTCGCCGGCTCTATGCTGGTGGACTACGACCCTGCGCAGGTCTCCCCCGACGATATCTGCACCGCTGTCGATCGCGCTGGCTACTCGGCCTCGCCCATCAGCACGGGCACCGACGCTGTCCAAAGCGGCAGCTCGCAGGCCAGGTCTGGCGTCACCCATATGGAGTCGCCGACCAAAAAATTGGAGGCCGCCGCCTCTGCCATGCGCACCCGCCTCATCGTCTCGATCGTATTCCTTGTCCCACTGTTCTACATAGGCATGGGGCACATGCTCGGCTGGCCGCTGCCCGGCATCTTCACCGACCACACCCACAGCATGACGCTCGCGCTCACCGAGCTCGTCCTGCTCATTCCCATCGTCTACGTCAACGACGCGTACTTTATCAACGGGTTTAAATCACTCGCGCACGGCGCGCCTACTATGGACGCCCTTATTGCCGTGGGCGCCACCGCCTCCATCGCCTGGTCGCTCTACGCCATGTTCATCATGGCCGACCAATTAGCCGCGGGTCAGGTCCACGAGACCATGATGACGGGCATGGACAATCTGTATTTTGAGAGTGCGGGCACGATCCTGTCGCTGGTCACCGTGGGCAAATACCTCGAGACGCGCAGCAAGTCCAAGACCGGCGGCACCATCGAGGCGCTGATCGACCTGGCGCCCAAGACCGCGACCGTCGTGGCAGAGGACGGCAGCGAGGCCACCGTCGACGTCGACAGTATCCTTCCCGGCCAGGTCCTGCGCGTGCGCCCCGGCGAGTCCATCCCTGTCGACGGCGTCGTACTCGAGGGCGCTTCGGCCGTGGACGAAAGTGCACTGACCGGCGAGTCCATCCCCGTGGAGAAGACCGCCGGCGACACCGTCAACGCCGCCACCGTCAACCGCACCGGATCGTTTACCTTCCGCGCTACGCGTGTGGGCGCCGACACGTCGCTTGCCAAGATTATCCAGCTCGTCGAGGACGCCAACGCCACCAAGGCGCCCATCGCCCGCATGGCCGACAAAGTCGCCGGCGTGTTCGTGCCCGTGGTGTTCATGATCTCGGCCGTGACCTTCGTGGTGTGGATGGCACTGACCGGTAGCGTGAATGAAGCGCTCACCTCCGCCGTCGCCGTGCTGGTGATCAGCTGCCCGTGCGCGCTGGGCCTGGCCACGCCCGTCGCCATTATGGTGGGCACCGGCAAGGGCGCCGAGATGGGCATTCTGTTTAAGAGCGCCGAGGCGCTGGAGAACCTGCGCAGCGTGGGCACCGTGGTGCTCGATAAGACGGGCACGGTCACCCGCGGCAAGCCTGCCGTGACCGATATCGTGGTAGCCACGCGCGCTGACGGCTCGCCCGCCATGAGCGAAAAGGCGCTGCTCAAGTTGGCCGCCGCGTTGGAGCGCTCGAGCGAGCACCCGCTGGCCGAGGCGATTATGGCCGAGTGCGAGGCGCGCGGAATTGTCGCGCGCATGGTCGAGGACTTTGCCGCCGTGCCCGGTCGTGGCGTGACGGCGCGCGAGGGGCAAAACGCCATTGCAGCCGGCAACGTACGCCTGATGGACGAGCTGGGCGTTACCGTGCCCGCGGGTCTTGCCGAACAATTTGCCGCCGAGGGCAAGACGCCGCTGTTCTTTGCCAAGAACGGCGAGCTTGCCGGCACCATTGCCGTGGCGGACGAGGTCAAGGAGACGAGCGCCGGGGCCATCGCCGCACTGCGCTCGCTTGGCGTCGACGTGCGCATGCTCACCGGCGACAACCGCGTGACGGCCGAGGCCATCGCCCGCCGCGTGGGACTGACCAGCAAGCAGGTCATCGCCGACGTGCTTCCCGCCGACAAGGAGCGCCACGTGCGCGAGCTGCAGGATGCGGGCAGTAAGGTCGCCATGGTGGGCGACGGCATCAACGACTCCCCCGCCCTGGCGCGCGCCGACGTGGGCCTTGCTATCGGCACCGGCGCCGACATCGCCAAGGAGGGCGCCGACGTGGTACTCATGCGCAGCGACCTCATGGACGTCGCCCGCGCCATCGAGCTTTCGCGCGCCACGATCCGCAACATCAAGCAGGACCTGTTCTGGGCGCTGTTCTACAACGGCATCGGCATTCCGCTGGCGGCGGGCGTGTTCTTCCCGCTCACCGGGTGGCAGCTCTCGCCGATGTTTGGCGCCGCGGCCATGAGCCTGTCGAGCGTATGTGTCGTAAGCAACGCTCTGCGCCTAAAATCCTTTAAGCCCAAAGTGGCAAAATAGGATCACCATTAAGTCCATTTAGAACGGGTTTTCCAGGTGCCCGAGATTGACCTGAAAGAGGAGCGACGCGTACTTTGGTACGCGAGCGACGGCTTGAAGGTCAAGGTCGGGTGCCTGGGAAAGCCGACACAACAGAGAGGAATACCCATGCGTTTCACAATCAAGACTTCCGGCCTCATGTGCGGCCACTGCGACGCCACCGTCGAGACGGCGCTGCTCAACGTAGCCGGCGTGACCGACGCCGACGCCGATCACGAGACCCAGACCGTCCAAGTGGAGTGCGCCGACACCGTGACCGCCGAGCAGCTCGCCGCCGCTGTCGAGGCCGCGGGCGAGAAGTTCCACGCCCTGTCCGTGGCCGCCGCGTAGCAGCTACCAGAAGCATTCGACCCCATCGACCAGAAACGAGGACCCGCTATGATGGCAGACCATAAATCGGTGACCCGCATGCTCAAGACGGCACGCGGTCAGATCGACGGCATCCTGCGGATGGTCGATGAGGACCGCTACTGCGTCGATATTTCCACGCAGCTCATGGCCACACAGGCGCTCCTCGCGCGCATTAACGCCGACGTGCTCAAGGCGCATATCGAGGGCTGCGTGACTTCGGCAATCGAATCGGGCGACGAAGACCTCAAAGCCGCCAAGCTCGCCGAAATCGAACGCGTCGTCGACAAACTCTCCAAGTAATTGGGGCATTGGGGACAGACTTCTTTGCACCGTCTTGGTATTCCGGGGACAGGTACGTTTGCACCACATTGGTGCAGATTAACCTGTCCCCCTTGCTCTAAATCGGGTATAAAGGCGTGCGGCATATCGAATGAAAGGCAATTTGCATGAATGACTTTATGAAGGGCCGCAATGGCGCTGACGAACTCACCATCGTGATGGGCTTCGCAGGCATTATCATCGCCATGATCGGTTCGATGGCTCGTATCCAGTGGCTCAGCTGGATTGCCATCGCCGTAATCGTGATTGGCGTGCTGCGCGGCCTGTCCAAAAATATCGATGCACGTCGCAAGGAGAACGAGGCCTTTGTCGCCGCGACTGCAAACGTACCCGGCTTGGGCAAGTTTGTAGCTAGCTTGGGCGGCGGAGCTGCAGCGGCCAACGCCTCGCGCGCAGCCGGTACTAGCAAGGAAGACTTTGAACGTGCCAAGCGCACAGCCAAGAAGATGTGGAAGGGCCGCAAGACCACGGCCTATCTCAAGTGCCCCAACTGCGGCCAGATGCTCTCCGTTCCCAAGGGCAAAGGCAAGATCCGCGTCACCTGCCCCAAGTGCCATGCCAAGATGGAGACGCGCTCATAGCCGCCATACCATGGGACAAATAAAAGCCGAGGCCTCGCACTGGGACCTCGGCTTTTTCTGATTATGACAAAAGGATTGTCCCTTTGTCGCATCGCCATATCGCGCGCTTACGCCACGCCATCGCGGGCAAGCTCCTCGGCCAACGCCTCGGCAGGCATGGCCATAATCGCGTCGAGCTCGGCGTCCACCTCGGGAATACGCTTCACCTTGAGTTTGCGCACCAGATCACCACGGCACATCACGTGCATCGGCTCACGCAGTGCGCACAGGTCATCGAGCGGATTCTTGCGCGTCACCAGGATATCGGCGGCCTTGCCGCACTCGATTGTGCCGGTCTCGCCGCCCAGCCCCAGCAGCTCGGCATTGACCTGCGTGGCCGTATGCAGCGCGAAGGCGTTACTCACACCCACGTACTTGGCAAAATAGGCCACCTCACGCCACATGTCGTACTGCGTCACGAACGGGCAGCTCGAGTCCGTGCCAAGGCCCACCTTAACGCCAGCTTCCAGTGCGGCACGGGCGCTCTCGATGATGCCCGAGCACACGATGTCGCCGTTCTTCTTTTGTGTATCGGTCGAATGGGTCTTTTCCGGGTCGAGCAATACAAACGGCAGCGCCGGGCTGATAGTGCAGGTAACGCTGGGCGCACGCCCCTCGAGCTGCGTGCCCGCGGTGCCACGGTACAGCTCCAGAATCTCGGACGTCAACGGAGCGCCGTGCTCAATCGTGTCAACGCCGGCCTCAAGCGCAACCTTCACACCCTCGGTACTCTCGACATGGGCCATGACCGGAAGGCCCATATCGTGCGCCGCCTTGCACGCCGCCGCGGCAACCTCCACCGGCATACGCAGCACGCCCGGCTCGCCCACCTCGGTCGCATCGAACACACCGCCCGTTACGAACAGCTTAATGACGTCGGCACCGCGCGCATACAGGTCGCGCACCTGTTCGGCTGCCTCGGCGGGACTGTTTGCCACCTGGGCGAACAAGCCCGCACCATGGCCGCCCGGCACCGTGACGCCCGTTCCCGGCGCCACCAGGCGAGGACCTTGATACTTGCCGGCGTCGATGGCATTACGAACGGCGATGTCGGCAAACAGTGGGTCGCCCGCGCCGCGCACCGTGGTCACGCCGCTTGCCAGTTGTTGTTGGGCGCTGCCCTTAAGAATATGGCGCACGATGGCGCGCCCCACGGGATTATCGAGCTTCTTCATCAGCGCGCCCGCATCGCCCGCCGAAACCGGCTTGCCCGAACCGCACAGATGCACATGCATATTGATGAGACCGGGCATGAGATACGCACCTGCCAGGTCGATGACCTCGGCACCTGCAGGTGCCTGCGCCACAGCACTCGGCCCCATCCACGTGATGACACCGCGCTCAACAGTCACGGCCATATCGGGTTGCGGCTCCATATGCTCCGAACCATCCAGGACGGTCGCATTGATAAACAACGTGGAACGATCGGCAGACGCCATATCGAGCTCCTCCCTCGCAATTAACTTGAACATTTGTCCATTATCACCTAATGCAGCGAACTAAAGTCAAACATATCGGTTAACGGAGGGAAGAGGGGATGTGGGGGACGGAATACGTTGCAGCCCCATCCCAGCAACATCAGGGGAATGTCTCGAACTGTAACAGGTACAGGGTTATTGGGCCCCTTGATGTTACAGATCGAGACATTCGGTCGACGTTTCACCGGTTTGTCTCGATCTGTAACAGTTACGAGCTCAAATAACCTCTAAACGTTACAGATTGAGACAAAACCTCTCAGCGCCCATACCACCGGCATCTCCATTCCTCAGCCAAATCAGCCCGTCGCGGAATACCCGCCAGCCTCATTTTCTCGACCAGCTTCCCCGGGTCTTTGAGTTCGTTAAACGTAAACCGAAGCACCTTATGCCCGAGCATTGTCAGATGGGACTCCCGTTGACGTTCTGCCACGAATGGGTCGACCGACTCCCGACCCTCGCCGTTCTGCAAGGTGTACTTCCCCTTTCCGTCGAGCTCGCCGATGACACACGTCCCGTTCTCGAGCCGCCAAAAATAGTCGACGCGAAACACCTGGCTCGGATCGAGCGGGTCGCGAAACTCCACCTGCAGCTCCGGAACCGGAAAGCCGTACGCAATAAAGAACGCTCGGAACCGAGACTCGCCGCCGTTTTCGGACAGCCCGTCCGCATACGACGCAATCACCTGTGCCCTGCGATACCCTCGCCTGCCCTTACAATCGACGCGGAGGCGCTCGCACAAATCCCCACGCGATACGCCTTTCGCCCGCAGTGCAGAATCGGCAATCGCCAACCCGTAGGAGAACGGCGCACGCAGCAAGCAATCATCTACCGTGCGCCAAAACGGCGTCGCCCACACGCCGTCGACTTGTTCAAGCGCACCCGCCGCCTGCGGACGCAACAGCCGACATCCTGCACTCAGCGGCACCGAGCAACCTGTCTTAACAAGATAACGCGGCCCGAGCAGATCATTCGGCACCTCCAGACCCCATATCAGTGCGGCGTCATATCCCCAAAACGCCCAATCGGGATGAAATTCCGCAAGCCCTCTGATAGTCCTCAGTGCTCGCTCCGTCAGCGTCAATGCATCCCAATCATGCTGAAAACAGAACAGGTACGGCTCGGGCTCCGCAATATCGTCGGTTCCAACATGGCGTCGCAACCACATGAGCTCGGTATTGTCATGCGTTGCGAGCAGCGTACCTTGCTCGGTCGCCTCCGTGAGCCGCGCGAGCATCCTGTTCCGCGCCAACGTGTTGCGAGTCGCATGTTTGTGTTTGAGAACGGTATTAGACACTTTCATCACCACCACGTCAGACAAATGGACCATCGTCACCGTTGCCTCCGCTGACAAATGTCTTGATCTGTAACAGGAAGACCGATTTTTGGCCGCTAGATGTTACAGATCGAGATCTTTCGACACCGCGTCCAACCTTTGTCTCAATTTGTAACAGGTAGGTCGAGTTTTGGCCTGTAGATGTTACAGATTGAGACATTCCCCCAACCAGGTGCCAAACGTCTCGATCTGTAACAGTTAGACGTTCTCCAGGGCCCTAAACGTTACAGATTTAGACAAATCAGCAGCGCCCAAGCATTCGTCTCGATCTGTAACAGGTAGACCGGTTTTTTGTCCCTAAACGTTACAGATCGAGACAAATAGACACGCGGCGGCGCTGCGACAGCCCATCCCTTACTCCCACTCCTGCTCGTAGATGTTGAGCGACTTTACGTACCGCCCCTGGGCGCCCATGATGTCGCGGACCAGACGCAAGAAGAAACTGATGCACGAGGTGTCAAAGCCATCCTGCAGGTCCTCCGGATGCACCGCACCAGGCCCATCGACCGCCGTGTCACTCAGGCGTGCGATGTCATACAGATAGAGTTGTCCCGCCGTCAGCCAGACATCGTCGACGCAGGCGAGGCGCACCGCGATCGCTCCGTCGCTCCAATGCTCCTTTTGCACGATATGCGGATCGTAGACGTCAAAGCGACGGTCGGTGCGTGTGTCCTTCAGCGCGACCATACCAGTCGCAGGATCCTTGTCCAAAATGCCAAAGCGCGAGAAATACTGCGTGTCGCATACCTGCTCGAGCCGCTTGAGCGAGGCAGGCGAAAGCGATGCCGGCGGCTCATCAACATACAGCTCGAGCAGCGTCTTGCCATGGCGATAGGGGCGCTCGAAGAGCAGCCAATCGGTAAATGCCATGTTGTAGGCCATGATTTCGTTTTGGGAAGGCTCGGTGCAATAGCCGAGCCACGGGTCGACAATGATCTCGAACTGCTCGCGCGCCGGCTCCAAAAACTGAAACTTCCGCAGCATCCAAAAATGGGCCATGTCGGCAATATCGTTGCCGACGGCTTCGGCCAGATGCGCTCGGTCTAAAACGTGGTCAGTCACGGCATCCTCCTCAAACTGATGAACCTCAATTTGAGCTTACGAGGAGGGTGGGCAGCCACTGTCAGCACGGACAAAATAGGCCTCCGGCTGCAAACCAACTGCTGACCAAACACTTGACGGGATGCTTGACCGAAAATGCGCACCGCAATAAAACCGCAGGTAAACATAGACGGCCAACCCGCCCTTTTGAGCCATATGCCCACAGCCACCACAGAAACAACAGGTGACCACAGCTCAAGAAAACGCCGAATGGACACTCGCGCGTCGACAAACGAGCAAATCGGTCGCAAACCCGCAAGAAGTGTCCCCGAATGCCGACCCAAAAGGAACGTCCCCAGCATGCCGGCACTTGGGGACGTTCCTTATGTGCCGGCCGTTGGGGACAGCCCTTGACGATTCAGCTGTGGACAGCCGCCTTACAGCGCCAGCGCGTCGGCGACTTCGGCGGCGCAGGCCAGGGCATCGGCCATGGCACTCACCACGAGTGAGCTGCCGTTGCGGGCGTCGCCGGCCACGTACACCGGCGCGGCATCCGCGGCGACACCGTCGACACGGGTCGCAAGGTGCAAGCCCTCGGTGGCCATCACCGGCAACGGACGGCCAGCGGCGGCAATGGGCACGCCAACGGCGTTAAACACACCATGCTCGGGACCCGTAAAGCCGCAGGCGATGAGCACCAGCTGCGCCGGCACCTCGCGCTCGGAGCCCGCAATGCGTTCGGGCTTGCCGGCCGACCAATCTAGATCGACTACGCGCAGACCCGCGGCCGCGCCCTTCTTGTCCAGCAACACTTCGAGCGTATCCACGCCCCAAGCACGCATCTCGCCGCCCATGGCAGCAATGGCCTCCTGCTGGCCATAGTCGGTCTTCTTCATATTGGGCCACTGCGGCCAAGGATTGCTCGCCGCGCGCTTATCGGGCGCGGCCGGCAAGAACTCAAACTGGCGCACGCTACGCGCACCCTGGCGCACCGCGGTACCCACGCAGTCGTTGCCGGTATCGCCGCCGCCAATGACCACAACGTCCAGGCCGCGCGCGTTCACCGCGGGCTCACCACCATCGAGCACCGAGACGGTCGAAGCCGTCAGGTAGTCCACGGCATACACCACGCCTGGGGCATCCACATTCGTAGCCGAAAGACCGCGGGGCGCACGTGCGCCAGCAGCCACCACAACAGCGTCAAAGCCATTGAGCTTGGCCGCCACCGCAGGGTTCGTAACGTCAGCACCCAGCTCAAACACAATGCCCAGCTCGCGCATGAGTGCCACGCGACGCTCGACCACAGACTTCTCGAGCTTCATGTTGGGAATGCCGTACATGAGCAAACCACCCGGACGGTCGTCACGCTCAAACACCGTCACGCGCGCGCCGCGACGCGCAAGTTCCCATGCAGTCACCAGGCCAGCCGGGCCAGAGCCAATCACAGCGACCGTGGGCGCATCCTCCCCTGCCGGCTCAAAGCGGCGCGGACCGCCATTTGCCCACTCATGGTCGCTGATCGCGCGCTCGTTGTCGTGAATCGTCGTGGGCTGGCCGTCGACCGAGCCCAGGTTGCACGCGGCCTCGCACAGCGCCGGGCACACGCGGCTCGTGAACTCGGGCATAGGCGAGGTGAGTGACAGACGCTCGGCAGCCTCGTCCCAGCGGCCGCGATACACTAGCTCGTTCCACTCGGGAATCAGATTGTGCAGCGGGCAGCCACTCGGACGCGCCTTGCCAAAGCTCGCGCCCATCTGGCAAAACGCCACACCACACATCATGCAGCGGCTCGCCTGGGCACGGCGCGCATCGTCGTCGAGCTCCACGTACAGCGGATCGAAATCGCGGCTGCGCTCCTCCACGGGGCGCAGCTCGTGGGTCACGCGATCGATATCAAGAAAAGCACCGGGCTTACCCATGGCACTTACGCCTCCTTCTTGGTCGAAGCAACAGAGCTGGCGGTGGCGGGCGCAGCGCCAGCGACACCACCCGCCACATCAAAGCGAGCGACATCCGCGGCACTCGCGCGGCCGGTCACAATGTCAAACGCCAGCTCCTCGGCCTGCGCATGCGTCTTGCCCACGGCCTCGGCGGCGGCGACAATCGCCAGCACGCGCTCGTACTCGGTTGGAATGACCTTCACAAAGTGCTTGCTCATCGTCTCAAAGCTGTAGAGCAGCTTAATACCGCGCGGGCTCTGCGTCGCGTCCACGTGCTCCTGGATGAGCGCACGAATCTGCGCAAGCTCACCGGCCGTCGGGGCTTTAAGCTCAACGCTCTCGTGGTTCACACGGGCATCGAGCGTACCGTACTGGTCAAAGACATAGGCCACGCCACCCGTCATACCGGCAGCGAAGTTCTGCCCGACCTCGCCCAGGATGAGCGCCAGACCACCCGTCATGTACTCGCAGCCATGGTTGCCGCATCCCTCGACCACCACGGTGGCACCGGAGTTGCGCACGCCAAAGCGCTGGCCGGCCAGACCGTTAATGAAGCCGCGGCCGCTCGTGGCGCCAAAGAATGCAACGTTGCCCACGATGATGTTCTCGTCGAACTTGTAGGTCGCATGCGGGTTGGGGCGCACCGACACCTCGCCGCCCGAAAGGCCCTTGCCAAAGTAGTCGTTGGCGTCGCCGCACACGTTGAGCGTAATGCCACGCGGCAGGAAGGCGCCAAAGCTCTGACCGGCCGAGCCATCGCAATCGATGGTAATGGAGCCGGCGGGCAGACCCTCGGGATGCGTCTTGGTCACCGCGTTGCCCAGGATGGTGCCCACGCAGCGGTTGACGTTGGCGATATCGGCGCGGAAGCGAATCGGACGCAGGTGCGCACGGGCATCGGCCGTATAGGGCACAAACAACGTGGAATCAAGCGTCTTGTCGAGCTCGCTGTCCGCGGCCATCTGCGGAAGGAAGTGGCGACCGTCGGCGCCCGGAATATGGGCACCGAACTCACAGGTCGCGCTCGCCAGCACGGGAGACAGATCGAGCAGGTTGGCCTTGCGGTTGCCCGGCACCTCGATCTGGCGTAAGCACTCGGGATGGCCGACCATCTCGTCGACGGTGCGGAAGCCTAGGCTCGCCATGACCTCGCGCAGCTGCTCGGCAACAAAGAGCATAAAGTGCTCGACGTGCTCGGGCTTGCCGCGGAAGCCGCGACGCAGGCGGCAGTTTTGCGTAGCGATGCCGGCCGGGCAGGTGTCCTGCTGGCAGTCGCGCTGCATGAGGCAGCCCATGGAGATGAGCGGCATGGTCGCAAAGCCAAACTCCTCGGCGCCCAGCAAGCAGGCGACGGCAACATCGGTGCCGTCCATGAGCTTGCCGTCGGCCTCGAGCACCACGCGTGAGCGCAGGCCGTTTTGCAGCAGCGTCTGCTGAGCCTCGGCGAGGCCAAGCTCCAACGGCAGACCCGCATGCCAGATAGAGTCGCGCGCAGCGGCACCCGAGCCGCCATTGTGGCCGCTGATCAAGATCTTGTCGGCAGCACCCTTGGCCACACCGGTAGCGATGGTGCCGACGCCGGCCTCGCTGACCAGCTTGACCGACACGCGCGCACCGGGGTTGGCGTTCTTAAGATCGAAGATAAGCTCTGCCAGGTCCTCAATGGAGTAAATATCGTGGTGCGGCGGAGGCGAGATCAGGCCGATGCCGGGCGTGGACTGACGGACCTCGGCGATCCAGGGGTAGACCTTCTTGCCGGGCAGGTGGCCACCCTCGCCGGGCTTGGCGCCCTGGGCCATCTTGATCTGAATCTCGAAGGCGCTGCACAGGTAGCGGCTCGTCACGCCAAAGCGCGCGCTTGCCACCTGCTTGATGGCGGAATTCTTGGAGTCACCGTTGGCCAGCGGGGTCTCGCGACGCGGATCCTCACCGCCCTCGCCCGAGTTGGAACGGCCGTGCAGGCGGTTCATGGCGATGGCCATGCACTCGTGGGCTTCCTTGCTGATGGAGCCGTACGACATGGCGCCGGTGTTAAAGCGGCGGACAATGTTGAGCGCGGGCTCCACCTCGTCGAGCGCCACCGGAGTGCGGCCGCTGTCGTTAAAGTCGAGCAAGTCGCGCAGACGCACGGCACGGCCGGTGCGGTGCAGGCGGGCGCTGTACTCCTTAAAGGTGTCGTAGCTGTCCTCGCGGCAGGCGGTCTGCAGCAGGTAGACGGTCTGCGGGTCGATAAGGTGATCCTCGCCGCCGAGCGGGCGCCACTTGGTCAGACCCAGCGTGGGCAGCTGATCGGGAGCCGGGCTCTTAAGGATAGCGAGCGCGGCGTCGTAGCGCTCATTCTGCTCGCGCTCGACGTCCTCGACACCCATACCGCCCACACGGCTCACCGTGCCGGCGAAGTATGCGTTGACGAACTCCGGAGTGAAGCCCACGGCCTCGAAGATCTGCGCGGAGTGGTAGCTCTGCACCGTGGAGCTGCCCATCTTGGACATGATGGAGACGATGCCGGCGGTCGCAGCCTTGTTGTAGTTGGCGATGCCCTGCTCGGCCGTCACGTCCAGGTCGCCGCGTGACGCCAGATTGCGGATGCACGCATGCGCGTTGTACGGATAGATGCCGCTCGCGGAGTAGCCCACCAGTGCCGCAAAGCCGTGCGGAGACACGGCGTCGCCGCACTCCACCACGATGTCGGCAAAGGTACGCACGCCGGCGCGGATCAGGTGGTTGTGCACGCAGCCCACGGCGAGCAGCGACGGCACGGGCACCTCACCCGCCCCGGCGCGATCGCTCAGCACCACGATGTTCACGCCGTCGCGGACCGCAGTCTCGACGTCCTCGGCAAGCTGCTTGAGCGCAGCCTGCAGCGCGCCCTCGCCGGCATCGCGACGGTAGACGGCACGGAAG
>DBFCNY010000113.1:0-9123 GCA_048298285.1 Collinsella sp. | reverse complement strand
GTAGTGCGCAGCGGGGGTTCTTTCATGTCCGAGGACGTCCGCGAAGGTCAGCCCTCAGATCCTGCGGTGGGAGACCTAGGCCTCGTTGTACACCGTCTTGAGCTTCAGCAGGTGAGCGTAGCGGTCCATAGCGGCCTGCTCGTTCTCCTTGAAGAGCTCCTCGGCACGCTCGGGGAAGGAACGCGTCAGCGAAGCGTAACGGGCCTCGTTCATCAGGAACTCCTGATAACCGCCCGCGGGCTCCTTGGAATCGAGCGAGAACTTCTTGCCGGCAGCAGCCTCGGGGTTGAAGCGGAAGAGGTTCCAATAACCGCACTCGACAGCCTTCTTCATCTCGGCCTGGCAGTTCTGCATGCCGCCCTTCTTGATGGAGTGCATCTCGCAGGGGCTGTAGCCGATGATGAGGGACGGGCCGTCATAGGCCTCGGCTTCGTGGATGGCCTTGAGGGTCTGAGCCGGGTTGGCGCCCATGGCGACCTGTGCCACGTAGACGTAGCCGTAGCTCATGGCAATCTCGGCCAGGGACTTCTTCTTGGTCACCTTACCGGCAGCAGCGAACTGAGCGACCTGGCCCAGTTTCGAGGCCTTGGAGGCCTGACCACCGGTGTTGGAGTAAACCTCGGTGTCGAAGACGAAGACGTTGACGTTGTGGCCGGAAGCCAGGACGTGGTCCAGGCCACCGAAGCCGATGTCGTAGGCCCAACCGTCGCCGCCGAAGATCCAGAAGGACTTCTTGGTGAGGTAAGCCTTGTCGGCGAGGATCGCCTTGGAAGCGTCGCAGCCGCACTTCTCGAGCTCGGCAACGTAGGCAGCGGCAGCGGTCTTGGAGGCCTCGGCGTCGTTGACGGAGTCGATCCAAGCCTGGCCGGCAGCCTTGAGCTCATCGGACGGACCATCGGCAGCGATGATGTCCTGGGTGGCGGCGATCAGCTTGTGCTGAACGGCCTCATAGCCAACGGCCATGCCCAGACCGTGCTCGGCATTGTCCTCGAACAGGGAGTTGTTCCACGCCGGGCCGTGACCGTCCTTGTCCTTGCAGTAAGGAGCGGTGGCAGCGGGGTTGCCCCAAATGGAGGAGCAGCCGGTGGCGTTGGAGATGAACATGCGGTCGCCGGCAACCTGGGTCACCAGACGTGCATAGGCGGTCTCGGCGCAGCCGGCGCAGGAGCCGGAGAACTCCAGGTAGGGCTGCTTGAACTGGCTGCCCTTGACGTTGGCCGCGATGAGCTCCTTCTTCTCGGAGACGTTCTCGACCATGTAGTCCCAAACGGGCTGCTGGTCCATCTCCTGCTCGGTGGGAACCATCTCGAGGGCGCCCTTGGGGCAGACCTTGACGCAGTTGGTGCAGCCCATGCAGTCGAGCGGGGACACGGCCATGGTGAACTTCATGCCCTTGGCCTTGGGACCCATGGCGTCGAGCGTGCGGGTAGCCTCGGGCGCGGCGGCAGCCTCGTCCTCGGTCATCGCGAACGGACGGATGGTGGCATGCGGGCACACATAGGCGCACTGGTTGCACTGGATGCACTTGGTCTCGTCCCAGTGAGGAACGACCACGGCGACGCCGCGCTTCTCGTATGCGGAGGCGCCCAGCTCAAACTGGCCGTCGGCGCAACCGACGAAGGCGGAAACGGGCAGGCTGTCGCCATCCATGCGATCGATGGGCTCGAGCAGGTTCTTGACCTGCTGGGCGATGGCGGACTTGGTCTCCTCGGAGAGCTCGACGGGAGCGGCATCCTCGGCGGTTGCCCAGTCGGCCGGAACCTCGAACTTACGGAAGGCGGTAGCACCGGCATCGATGGCCTTATGGTTGGCGTCGACGATGGCCTGGCCCTTCTTCATGTAGGACTTGGTAGCCGCATCCTTCATGTACTGCAGGGCGTCCTCGGCGGGCAGGACCTTGGCCAGTGCGAAGAAGGCGGACTGGAGCACCGTGTTGGTGCGCTTGCCCATGCCGACCTTGGCGGCCAGGTCGATAGCGTCGATCAGGTAGACGTTGACGTTGTTGTTCGCGATGTAGCGCTTGGCCACGGCGGGCATGTGCTCGGCGAACTCCTCGTCGCTCCACTGGCAGTTGACCAGGAAGGTGCCGCCCGGCTTGACGTCGCGGACCATCTTGAAGCCCTTAACGATGTAGCTGGGGTTGTGGCAGGCGACAAAGTCGGCCTTGGTCACGTAGTACGGCGAGCGGATCGGGGAATCACCAAAGCGCAGGTGCGAGACGGTGACGCCGCCGGTCTTCTTGGAGTCGTACTGGAAGTAGGCCTGGACGTACTTGTCGGTGTGGTCGCCGATGATCTTGATCGAGTTCTTGTTGGCGCCGACGGTACCGTCGCCACCCAGACCCCAGAACTTGCACTCAATGGTGCCGGGAGCTGCGGTGTTGGGCGCATCCTCGGCCTCGGGCAGGCTCAGGTTGGTCACGTCATCGACGATGCCGATGGTGAACTCGCGCTTGGGCTCGTCCTTCTTAAGCTCCTCGAAGACAGCGAACGCGGACGCGGGAGGCGTGTCCTTGCTGCCCAGGCCGTAACGGCCGCCAACGACCTTGATGCCCGTCTTGCCGGCCTCGTAGAGAGCGGAGACGACGTCCTGGTAGAGCGGCTCGCCAATGGAACCCGGCTCCTTGGTGCGGTCCATGACGGCAATCTTCTTGACGGTCTCGGGGAGAACGTCGACAAAGTGCTTGATGGAGAACGGACGGAACAGGCGAACCTTGACCAGGCCGACCTTCTCGCCGTGAGCGTTGAGGTAGTCGATGACTTCCTCGAGCACGTCGCAGAAGGAGCCCATGCACACGACGACGCGATCAGCATCGGGAGCGCCGTAGTAGTTGAACAGGCCGTAATCGGTACCGAGCTTCTCGTTGATCTTCTTCATGTAGCCCTCGACGACGGCAGGGAGCTCGTCGTAGACCTTGTTGCAGGCCTCGCGGTTCTGGAAGAAGATGTCGCCGTTCTCGTGGCTGCCACGGGTGTGCGGGTGCTCAGGGTTGAGCGCGTGATCGCGGAAAGCCTGGACGGCGTCCATGTCGCACATCTCGGCCAGATCCTTGTAGTCCCACATGGCGACCTTCTGGATCTCGTGGCTGGTGCGGAAGCCGTCGAAGAAGTTAAGGAACGGGGTCTTACCCTCGATGGCGGCAAGGTGAGCCACCGGCGAGAGGTCCATGACCTCCTGGACGTTGCCCTCGGCGAGCATGGCGAAACCGGTCTGGCGGCAGGCCATGACGTCGGAGTGATCACCGAAGATGTTCAGGGCGTGCGAAGCGACGCAACGCGCGGAGACGTGGAAAACGCCCGGGAGCTGCTCGCCTGCGATCTTGTACATGTTCGGGATCATCAGGAGCAGACCCTGAGAAGCCGTGTAGGTGGTGGTCAGAGCACCGGCACCCAGCGAACCGTGAACGGTACCGGCTGCACCTGCCTCGGACTCCATCTCGACGACCTTGACCGGGGTGCCGAAGATGTTCTTGCGACCCTGGGCCGCCCACTGGTCGACATGGTCGGCCATCGGGCTGGACGGCGTAATGGGATAAATTCCCGCTACCTCGGTGTACGCATACGAAACATATGCGGCCGCCTCGTTGCCGTCCATAGACTTAAACTTACGCGCCATATACCCCTCTCCTCTCATATAGGTATACAGGCCCCGGCGATCGCCGGGATGTTGGCGTGATGGGATTTACGCTGTTGCTTCCAATCATCTGGCAGGCAGGCTCAGCAGCAGGTACGTGGCGTGGAGAGAAGACATGCCGAGGCGAGGAGCAGCTGATGCGCCCCACAGACCCGACCGCCCGTCTTGCACATGACCGAGCGCCGCAAAGGCCGCATGCCGGATGCTCCCGGGCACGCCCCGGCGATGGGAAGCGCCCGCAACGGAAATCCGCATGCGGGTTTATTGTACCCCGCCGTCAAGTGTAATTTCGGCAAATATAGGCGGGCGGTAAAGGTTTACCTCGGGTGACTGCCAAGGGCCAAAATGGCCCCTCCATCCCTGGGCGACCGGCTCTGGTGCGCCAAGGAGTGTCCCCAAGTGCCGGCAGAAAAGGAACGTCCCTAACTGCCGGCTAGAGGGCACCGAAGAGGATGGCGTAGGTAGTGGATTCGCCGAGCTTGAGCTCGTCGCCGGGATTGAGTTGGGCGGAACGGCCGGGCTCGACCTGAATGCAGACGCGCGTGGCCCCGTTTACCACCACGGTTCCGTTGGTGGACGACAAGTCCTCAACGTGCCAGATATTTTGAGCATCGCACCAGATATGGGCATGGCGGGCCGAGACATCGTCGCCGACGTCGGTAATATCGCCCTCGCCAGTGGCCAGCGCGCCAATCTCAACACCCCGCTCACTCGGCTGAATCCAGCGCGGGGCGCTCACGACAAAACCGTTTTGCACGCGCAGCAAGCCCAAGGGATGCGCCGGGGCGGGTTCGCGCTCGCCTGCGGTCATCGACATGCCAAGCGAACGCGGCGTGGAGGTGCCTCCGCCACAGGTCGCGTGCGCGTAGTCGATGGCATAGTTCACCGAGGACCGCACATCCGCCGAACAACCGACGGCGACAAACAGCACCAGCACGGCCTCGGCGCGCTCGGCGGGCATGAGTTCCGCCGCCTGGGACAGGCGATCGAGCGCGTTGCGATAGAGATTCGTGTCCTGGTGGCACTCTTCGAGCACGCGTACCATCGGTTCACCTGCAGGACCGCACACCATATTGATCACAGCCGTGGAGTCCATGGGATTTCGCTGGCGCAGGGCCAGTTGCGACATAATACGCGCAGCCGAGGTACCGTATTCGGCAAAGTAGCGCTGCTGAAGCGTGCCGACCGGCGCGCGAACGATAAAGCGGGAAACCCAAGAGCGATCGGCGGCTCGGCTCTGCGGGCTGCGGCCGTCGGCGAGCGGACGGGACGAAAGCACCAGGCCGCACAGCTCGATATGGCTCAGATGCGCCGCGCGTTTAAAGATGTCAAACATGGCCCCGCATGGGGTGAGCTCAACTTGAGATGCCATGACCTAGGCCTCCTTGGTCGTAGAAATAGAATCGGACGATACTTCGACAGGTCCGCCAAAAGTACGGGCAGCTGCGGCTCCACCGGCAAGCGGAGTCGCCATCTGGGCTTTTGTGCGTCGTGGTGCCGAAACGGGAAGTTCAAAGGCAAAGCCCATCGCAAGCAAAAACCACGTAAGCGTATAGGTCGCAACCAGAGCGGCAACAAGGCCGCCCATCACGGCGCGTTGGGAAAATACGCTACATGCAGCCACAACCAACACCGGAACCTCGCAGGCAGAAAGCGCAAGCACACCCTGCAGGAAGCCCGAGCGCCGATCGCGCGCAAGTGCCCCCGCGGCAACGCCGGCTATGCCTGGCAGCGCCAACGCCAGTGCGGCAATAATACCCAGTAGCGACCCAGACCACACGAGCGGCCCCAAACTCAGCGTCATACGGGCGCCCGTCGCCAGCAGCGCAGCCGACACCACGACCGCAGTCCAAACCACGCCGCAGACGACTGTCGCGCCGATCATCGCCGCGCGGCGCACGGCACGGCCGGACGCATCCATGGGGCACGGCGTGAGCGGCTCGCCGCGGAGCGAACGACCGACATTTTGCGCATAGTGGTCACAAAACGCCGAGAACGCCGCCTCGACCGCCGCCGGCTCGGGACGATCTTTTTGATGGCTGGACAGACAGGCCATCACCACATCGAACAGCTGGGCGTCGACAAACGCCAACGCATCGCGCAGCTCCTCGGAATCCGGCTCGAGCCCCAGCTGCTGGGCCTGCTCGGCCGCGGCGAGCGCCACATCGGGCTCGCGACGAAGGAGCTGGGTCAAGTCGCATCCAGGCGCGTGGGCGCCGACGGGATAATCGGGCGGAGCGTCCATCTTAAGGCGATAGGGACTGGCGATGTCACGCGTTTTCTTGCGCGAACCCGAGGTGCCCGAAGCACTCGGCGTCGCCTCGTACGGCGCGACACCGGCAATGAGCTCGTAGACCGTGCTCGCCGCCGCATACACGTCAATCGCTGGCGACATGCGCAAAACGCGCAGATCAACGATATCGTCGGTAAGCATCTCGGGCGGAGCGTAGGCAACCGTCGCGCGGCGCAGCGTGGCATAGCGCTCGGTAAAGGACGCCTTGCCGCCAGCCCCCGCCACGGCCGATGCGGGCTCGAGCGCCAACGACGAGCCAAAGTCGATCAAACACAGGTCAAAGCTACCCTCGGCGAGTTGCTGGTCGAGCGGCAGACGCGCCGTGCGCACCATAATGTTAGCGGGCGAGATATCGCGATGGACAAAGCCCTCGCCCACCAGGTTCATGCGGCACAGCAGATCAAACAGATCGCGACCCAGGCGCGCCGCCACAAGCGGCGACAAGCGCCCGGCATCGTCTACGGCGAGTCGTGAGCGCAGACGAGCGAGCGTCTCGCCCTCGACCCATTCCATGACAATCGCAGGCACGCCATCGACTTCGCCCCATCCATAGAGGCGGGGAAAGCCCTTAAGGCCCGAAAGGGCGCGGTGGCATTCGTATTCCTCGCGAAACGCCGCTTTAAACTTGGCGACCAGTGCCTCGTGAGCAGCATCGTCGTCAAACTCATCGCGCGTCGGCAAAATGAGCTGCTTGAGCGCCACGGCCTCGCCCTGGGCGTTGACGGCACGCGTCACGCGGCCGATACCGCCACGGCGCATGGTAGTGTCGTCGGCAAAGAGCATCGAAAAGCGACGCACATAGGCAGACAGCTCGTCTTGGCCGAGCGCGACAGCGGGCTCAAATCCGTCGACGCGCGCCAGACGCAGGCCAACCATGGGGTCGCAGCCGAGCGATTGGACTGCAGCGGATGCAAGATCGGTCATCATAGGGCAAGCGCCGCCACATTGTTGTTGAAGTTACTGAGTGCGACATCGTCATCGCCGTAATGCCCAACCCATTGGCACAGGTTGGTATAGCAACCCCACAGATTGGCGTACTGCTGATACCACTTTGATCTGGGCGAGAATGTCTGGCGACCAAACTCGGCGCGGATGACAAACATCTCCCCGACCAAGCTGTCGCACGGTCTGGGATCCCCTGTAGAGTTATAGGTCGAGACCACTTCATTGGCGCGAGAAACGTAGCCGTCGAGCATGTTGTACTTGGTCACGAGCCAGCTGTGGATGCTCTCCTCCTCAGCTGCCGAGAGTCCGTCAGAGCTCGCGTCGTTACCAGCGTTGCCGCCTGTCGAGCCGCCGCTCCCAGACCCGCCGGCAGAGGAGTCCGACCCGGACCCACCGCCCGCGCTCGCCGAATCCGAGCTGGAGCCGGAGCTAGAGGCATCCGAGCCGCCGGGCTTCCCCGACTGCTGCGTATCCTGTCCCTTTTGCTGCTCGGCCTTGTTCACAACGGACGAAACGCTGTTATTGGAAAGACGATTGATGATCTTGGTGTTGGTGAGCACGATTGTCTTGCCGTTTGGCAGCGTAACCTCGTTCTCCGGAGCCTCGGCGCCATCTGCGCCGTCAACACCAAACACAACGTGCGCGACCACGCTCGCCCAGGCATATCCGGTTGTAGTTCCCAGGTCACCTTTTGCCCTGCTTCCCACATGGGCCTCGCGCGCGGCATGCGCCTGCACCATAGACGGAACGGTCATGCCGTAGGCAGAAACACCGGCCACGACCAGCGCCAGCGAGCAAGACAGCAGCGCGTACGCCCGGGGCGCCAAGCCCAGTCGGCGTCGCATGCGCACCGCGGCGCCGCGCTTTGTCTGAGTGCCACCGGGCCGCATGCGTTCTCCTCCAACAAAAACACGCCGCTCGGGAGCGGCGCATTCATTCAAATCCATGTTTGAGTGTATCAGTGAACCCAAAAGGTTGCGCAACGAATGGGCAAATTAAGGATGCGAGCGGAAGCATCCATGCGATAAGCGGATGCGAAGCATCTTTGTTGCACAACAAACCCACGAACAAAAGCCTAATTATGAGCACCCCGTGCGACAGGCCGATGAGCCATGGCACGGCGCGCCCGGCAGCTAGATCACGCGGCGGGCCTCGATGGCGCGGCCAAGCGTAAGCTCGTCGGCATACTCCAAGTCGCCACCCACGGGAAGGCCGCTCGCTAGACGCGACACCTCAACGCCCAGCGGTTTGATGGTGCGGGCGAGATAGCTCGCCGTGGTCTCGCCCTCAATATTGGGGTTGGTGGCGATGATGACCTCGTGGATGTCCTCGTGACCCAAGCGCGCCAGCAACTCGCGAATATGCAGCTGCTCGGGACCGATCTTGTCCATGGGGCTAATCACGCCACCCAGCACATGGTACAGGCCGTGATAGCTGCCCGTGCGCTCGATCGCCTGGACATCGCGGGGCTCGCCCACCACGCAAATGCGGGTAGTGTCACGCATCGAGTCCTGGCAGATGGAGCACTCGTCGGCCGTGGCGTAGTTAAAACAACGGCTGCAAAAGTGCACCTCCTGCTTGACCTCCAGGATGGCCTCAGCCAGGCGGCGGGCCTCCTCGGCATCGGCCTCGAGCAGGTAGTAGGCGATGCGCTGGGCCGACTTGGGACCAATGCCCGGTAGACGGCCCAGCTCATCGAGCAGTTTTTGCAGACTGTGATTCGCACTCATATATATGCGCGTCTTAGAACGGCATGCCCGGGATGTTGAGGCCGCCGGTGATGGCGCCCATCTGCTTGTTGGCGAGCTCGTTGACGCCGCGGACGGCCTCGTTGACGGCAGCCATGATCATATCCTGCAGCATATCGACGTCCTCGGGATCGAGCGCATCGGGATCGATGGTGAGGTTGACGAGCTCCATCTCGCCGTTAACGGTCACCTTGACCATGCCGCCGCCGGCAGAGGCGTCGACGGTCTGGGACTTGAGGTTCTCCTGCGCGGCGGCAAGCTGCTCCTGCATCTTGCGAGCCTGCTTCATCATCTGCTGCATGTTCATACCGGCCATGATGGCTCCTTTACGTGCGGCCGCACGCCGAGCTGCAAGGGCAGCCGGAGCACGGCGGGACTTTCAAACTCAAAAATCGTACCACGGCGCGCGGCGAGAGAGCGGGGCGGACGTGTTACCTCAGTCGATATACATGTCCTCCAATACAAACCGCACTCAAAGATTATGCAAGGTCGAATTATGCAAGG